>JBGVPD010000044.1:0-23268 GCA_045126815.1 Eubacteriales bacterium | reverse complement strand
CATTGTAACATCAAGTGTACCGGACTGAATAATGTTACCTGTTGAGGTAACGGAATCGGTAAACCAAGCAAACGTACTACCAACAAACATTGAAACGCACAACAAAAGTGCGAGAGCGCTCATCAGAAGAGCACGCTTTGTGTTTTTTGTCTTTGCCATAATTGTCTAGAATCTCCTTTTTTACATAAGTCGGCAACAAGTGGAAAACTGTATCTCTCAAACGCCGACAAAAGAGTACAGTCATAGTTTTTGTTTTCATATAATTAGGTCTGCCATAAAACTACAAAGTCAAGACCTTATTGTATTTGGCATTAGTCCTTGTCAACAAAAACCGTGCCTACAGTCCAACCAACAGTATTGAAGGCTTCAACTGCATTATCACCGGTGTTGTCGCGCTGAACTGCTTCAGCCTTAACGTTGATGCTGAACTCGCCACCCAGAGACAAAATTTCCTCTAATGTAAAATCTTCGTCAATGTTCACCTTGGTGAATACAAGCTCGTCACTACCTGACGGCAACTCTCTGTTGAGATACAAATACCATACGGCATTACCCTCAGCATTGGGTTCAACAGCATCTTCAACAAGCAACCATTTTTCATTAGCAGTACCAACGTTGGCAGCTAAACCATAAGTAGAACCTTCAAAAATTTCGGTAAATGCCAATGAACCGCCAAAATCTTTCCAGTATTTAGCCTTGGTCATAGTAACACTGACACGAATCCACTGAGTATAATCACCTGTATTTGTAACCTTAGGATCCTTGTCAATAACATCACCAGGCACTACGTCGTAATAAGTAACACCATCCTCAGTTTCATTTCCATTCAAATCGGTTTCAGAAACCTTTACAGAAAAAGTAGGATCAGTATCATTTTCATCAGTAGCAACTTTAAAATTGTTAGTAATATCACCAGATGCATTAAACCAAGCTAAAGTCCCCATAGAAATAATTGCCAAGAGACATATTGCCAGAGCTACAACAAACACTTTTCTCTTTGTCATTTTCATAACATTATCCTCCTTTCCTAAATGTTTATATTTCAAACTCATGTATAAAGAAATCATCCTCACCATGAATATGAAAGCATAATTATTCGGACTTATTATCTTCCATTTCCAAACGAAGTCTTTCCAGTTCAGCCTTTAACGCCTTGTTTTCTTCATCTAACACGTCAATAGTTGTCTTCGAATCATTAATTTCTTCAGTTTTCTCTTTTCTCTTCTTGCCGATAATATCGGGGAAAAAAACAAAAATAATTAAAACTGCGCCTAAACTGAGAGTTATATACATACCCGGATGAGTTTGTATATAAGTTGATACGCGTCCTAATTTTGGGATCGAAAATTGAACTTCACCAATAAGATTTAAAAATGATATCGGTGAATCCTTCTCTTTATTGGCATCTCCCTTTGTAATAAACTCGTTCTTCTCTGTGTCAATCTCCACAATTCTGTGTGTGGCTACTGTCAAGTTTTCATCTTTTACAAACGTAACAGGATCCCCTACTTTAAGTGTTCCGTTATTAATCCAATCTTTTACATTTTGTATTTTTTCTTGTTTCGCTATTTCTAATTCAACAGGATCGGTAATACTGTTAAAATCCTTTTTATAAACTTCCTTGACAAAAATCAAATCATCAACTTTATATGTAGGACTCATACTACCGGTAAGAACATTATACGGTTGATATCCCATAACACGCGAACCCATTAAAAATACAGCACCTATAACCATAAGTACAACAAGAGCTGTTGACACAATATTCCATATTTTTTTCAGTATATTTGTCATAATATCAATCTCCTCTATAGCCTGATCGGCAATCAAAACCTACATTCAGAAAATATAGGCTTTGATTGCCGCCTATCCCGCGAGGAAAGGATAGGACGGGCTAATTTGCTTATATTTACTTGGTTACAGTTAATGTTCCATTGCCGTCGTCATTAAGCGTATAACCATCCAATACCTTTCCGATGAACGGATTTTGTGCAGCAGAGCAGTTGATATAGATGCCGCGATCGGTTTGTCCGGCAAAGCCGCCGATATTTGCAGTTCCACCTTCAACAAGAGTTACGATACCCTTAGCTTCACAGTTGGTGAGGGTTATGTTTTTATTTCTACCCTCAGAATTCGTACCGGAGCCAACAAAACCGCCTGCCGATGCATACTTGGTGGTAATATCAACGTCTGCGGAGCAGGAAGTCACCTTATGATCGCCCTTGCGGATATTATCGCCCCAGCCATAGTCACCGAAGAAACCGCCCGCATAGTTGTCAGCAGAGGTTACGTCGGAAACATCGATCTTACCCTCGGTAGTGCAGTTTTCAGCAAAGGTAATGGAACCGGGATAGCAGATGAAGCCGCCTACGTCAACCTTGCCCGTTGCAGTAACATCCAAACCGGTAACATTGCAATTGTTAAATTTGGGGTTCTGCCACACAGTCTGCGTTTGACCAACAAGACCGCCTACACCACAAATACCGTCGGTATCATTAACGATAACCTTAAAGTTCTTAACATTGAGGTTTTCAAAAATGTTTGTGCCTTCAGCCTCAGTGCCGTTTTTCTGAACGACGGTAGTAATGCCGCCAATCAGATATGCGCCAGCTTCCGCATTAACAGTAAGATTTTCAACGGTGCAGTTATTCACTTCCATATTAGAGTTAACGGTACCGGTAGCGAACAAGCCAGCCACCAAAGCGGAAGGAGCGGTAGTAGTAACATTCACATTTTTAACGGTAACATTTTCAATATTAGACTGATTGATGCTACGTGCAAGTGCACCAAAACGGTAGTCACCTACAGTTGCAGTAATATCAGTCAACGTTAAATCTTCAACCGTTCCCCACTCCAATGTATCGATGAAACCTGCATGATTCGCTGTTGCATCAATTTTAAAATTGCTGATAGTATGATCATTACCGTTTAATGTACCTGCAAACTTTTTGAGGGGAGTCCACTGGTTGCCACTAAGGTCCACGTTGGATTCAAGTTCAATGGTTTTACCAGAGAATGTATTTCCTTCGTTTGCAAGCTTGGCAAATCCTGCTAATTCCTCTGCAGTAGACAAATTGAAGGTCGAATCAGTCGTGTTGTACCATGCGGTATCCACCGTGCCGTCCCATACATCAGCCTCACCGGGATGTTTTGCATCAGCATCATACTGATCATCAAAGCTATCACTTTCATATGTAAGCTGAGTAGCAAGGATCTGGATGTCAAACTCGCCGATGGTCTTTCCCCGATAATCGTTTCCTGCGGACTCCTGCATTTTGAGAACAATAGTAGCATAGTCTTCAGTATTGTTTTGGTCGGGAATAAGAGTATCGTTGATAAGCGCGCCTGTCGTGCTGTCAAGCACCTCGCTTATCGTGCCGAGACGGATAAGCCCATCAAGGCTACGGTCTGCCGGCTTTGTTATCTCGCTTGCAGCATAATATACGTCAATTACATCTGCAAGAATGCTACGCTCACCCTTAATCGCAATGTTCATTACATACTTAAGTGCAAGGTTGCCTGTGGTGGACACCTTAACGTTTTTCCACTCGGTATATCCGGGCTCCCAAAGGGTGTATCCGAAAATAGGATTGGAATCTTTTTTCACAGACTTGTATGTACCGTTTTCATCCATAACGCTCAAGTCAATGTTGAGTGTACCGGACTGAATCTTGTTGCTACCGGATGTAACGCTGTCTGTGAACCAAGCGAACGTACTACCAATGAGCATAGACACGCACATTAAAAGTGCAAGACCGCTCATAAGCAGAGCACGCTTGGTACTTCTGGTTTTTGTCATTTTTAATGACCTCCTTTTAAAATTTGTCAACGTCTTTTTTAATCAAACTCTTCCTGACGTTGACTCAGAGAAAGAGATAATTATTATCTACCTAATCGGCAAATAAAAGGCACAAGAATTTAACTTATACCCTTTGATTACCGTCCGTTTTTTTAAAACACGGCTCGGTAAATGCATTGTTTGAATTTAGTAATTAATAAACGGAAATAGCGAAAGAAATAGGCGCCATCTTTGTCGGATCCACTTGTGCTTTTCCACTCCGTCCGACCTCTTTATCTCGCTGTTTAAATATTTTAACTCTTTAAAAAATCCGTCGAAAAATAATACCAGTTTCACCATCAACAATATAAAAAAGAAAGTGATAATTATGCCGATAAGAAAACGAGTATCTGCATCTATTTCATTTAAAGGTAACATTTTTATCTCCTGATTCCATCAGCTCAACCCGGTTTAAATTTTCTCCGTCTCATCAACAGCAGACTTTTGTTCTTCAAGCTCTGCCTTTAATGCTTTTAATTCCTCAAGCATTTTAGCATTTTCTGCTCTCTCTGCTTCCAATTTTTCTTTCTCTGCTTGCATTTCTTCCATTTGTTCTTGCTTATATCTGCGGAATAGGTAAAAGAACTTTAATGCTTCATAAAGTATAATCAGCATGAACGGAGTAAAAATGCACACAAAGTAACCTGTTGTTGTCTTTAAAAAATTAAAGAATGTACCAAGCGCCGGAATATGATGCTCATATTTTCCCAACACGTAAGGATATGTAACAACTATTTCATCGTCTATACCGGTCGTTGTACCGTATGTAACAAACCCGGGATTTCCCTCGGCATCAACAGTGATTTTGCGAATTTTATGGGTTATCGTTTCACCGAAACTGTTTGTATCCTGCGACATAAATGTGATAATATCCCCTTCTTTTAAGGTGGATGGATCTACCTCTTTTACAAGGATAAGTGATCCGGCATCAAAATCGGTTGCCGCCATAGAATCGGTATTTACTATATACATTTTGTAACCAAACAGGCTACGGTCGTTTCGGTTAAACGTAGTTACTGAAATAACTGTAAATACCATCATTGATACTGCAAGCAGCACCACAAGCCACACCAAAGTTGTTTTAATTATGTTTATCGCTTTTTTCATACAAATAAATTCCCCTTATTTTTGTTTGAAATACTGATTAACCGATGCATAAATCACACGAAATATGTGTTCAACGTAATTGTCATCTTTGGGCATCTGTTTGTTGTGTACCTTAACAGCGAAATCAAGCATTACATTTAATATATGATTAAGTATCATCCATACATCTGCCTCATCTATAAAGGCATCTTTAAATTTGTTGACAAGCGGAATATAACGAATCTTATGAGCTTCTATCGAATACTTTTGGAAGTACGGCGAATAATAATACTGTACAAATGCAAGACATTTTTCTTTGTTACCAAGCAAAAAGTTCCAAACATGACCGAAAAATATCCAACACCTTAGCTCGTAATCATATTTTGTATCGTACATTACGGAAATGTGAGACATAGCTTTATTAACTAGTTCTTCATCAAGAGACTCAAAGGCTCTTGTTAAAAGTTCTTCTTTGTTCTCAAACTTTCGGTAAATATATACCTCGTTAATATCCGTCCCTGTAACTATTGCTTTGGTTGTAGTTTTGTCAAGTCCTTCTGATGCTATAACTGAAATGGTCCTGTCGATCAATGTATCCCTTACATTATGATGTTTCATTTTTGTCCCCTTTCTTACAGAAGTTAGTGCATACTACATTTTTTGTTTAAAAAATTGGTCAACAATCCCGTTGAAGTTTATTTTTAATAAATAACTCCAAAGGATGCCAACCTCAATTTTTCGCAGAGTTCATCACTCTACGGGTTTAAATTATAACATAAAAAACATTGAAACACAATAGTTTTTTCTGATTTTTATCAGATTTGGAGAAAATATCGCATATTTAATAGCTTTTATCAATTTATTTTGTACAACATTTTATTATTTTCTAAGTTTTATGCCGTCAAAATTTCCGTCGTTGCTTGTGTTGGTTACACAATTTAATATTTTTTAATAATAGGGAGGAATCTTATATGTCAAAGAAAGGCGAAAATATTTATAAACGCAAAGATAATCGTTGGGAAGCTCGTTTTGTAAAGGGGTATAAAATCGATGGTAAACCTAGATACGGATATTGTTATGGGAAAACATATACCGAAGCCAAGAAAAAACTTATAGAAGCTAAAGCTAATATAATCGAAGGAAAGCCTTCTACTACAACTGTTCACAAAAAAAGACTTGTTCACTTTTGTGACGAGTGGTTGCTGATTAATCGCAATCACATTAAAGAATCTACCTATGTTAAATATCACAGTATACTTGAAAAATATATAAAACCTCGACTGGGTGGATGTTTTATAAATGCTTTATCTTCGGTTATTATTGAACAATTCAGTCATGATCTTTTAATTCAAGATGATCTTTCACCAAAAACAGTTAAAGATATCTTAACCTTACTAAATTCGATTATTAAATATATTTCTAAACAAACCTCTTTGTCTATGCAATTGATAGATATAGTTTATCCTAAAATTCCTAAATCGGAAATTAGATTTTTATCCCGAGAAGAGCAAACAAAATTTGTTGAATATTTGCTTAATGATATTGATGAATGTAAATTTGGCGTTCTCTTATCTTTATTTACCGGAATGAGAATTGGGGAGATATGTGCTTTACAGTGGGGCAATATTTCTTTATCTGAAAATACCGTAAAAGTACAATCAACCATGCAGAGAATTCAAGATTTCAATGATAACCACACGAACAAAACTAAAGTAATTATAAGCGAACCAAAAAGTGAAATGTCTGCAAGAGTAATTCCGTTAACAGACTGTGCTGCAAAATTGTGTAAAGCGTATTTTTGTCCAGATCCTTCTGCTTTTGTTTTAACCGGAGAAAGTGATAGATATATTGAACCGCGTTTATTACAACACAAATTAAAGAAATACACAGAAGACTGTGGCTTGAAAGACGTACATTTTCATACTTTGCGCCATACGTTTGCAACACGCTGTGTTGAGGTGAATTTTGAAATAAAATCGCTGAGTGAAATATTGGGACACTCGAGTCCGAAGATAACTTTGGAAAGATACATTCACTCATCAATAGAATTAAAACGAGATAATATGAGCAAATTATCTGCAATTGGTTTTTAATTTATAGCCGTCAATTTTTTTCGTCTAAAAATATTGTATAGCTCGTATACTTAGCTTTTTCGTGTATTAATGGCAGAGTGATGAACTCTGCGAAACACGCGCTGTACAATGCTTTTTTTGATAATTTGCAATTTATATACAATTCATAAAAACAAAATTCTATTGCCAATCAAACAGAGTGATGAACTCTGCGAAAAAAAAGAGCCAAAGCAACAAACTTTGGCTCTTTTTTATATTATTTGCATTTTGTTTCTAATTTCTATATAATTTCAATCCTCGATGCTATCATAAAACAGTCCATAACTTGTCTTGAGTTCATTTTAAATACAAGTCATTATTTTTTCTCCCCATTATATATTTAACTTTTAGCTAAAATTACATATTTTATAATCTCTCTGCCGACTATATGATAGGCTTGACAGATGAAGAAATGTAGTCCCTCTCCGTCACACTTCGTGTGCCACCTCTCCCGAAGGGAGAGGCTTTTTAGGCTCTCCCTCCGGGAGAGCTGTCGCATATGCGACTGAGAGGGATATAAAAACAAAAAACCGATAGATTTAATTCTATCGGTTCTTTTCTTGTATTCTTTCGTTTATTGTTCTATCTATTACAGAACAAACACCTGCAAACTTGTTATCAACGTCACCGTTTGAAAAACGAATAACTTTTAATTTATACTTTTCTATAACATCTGTACGAAGCCCATCATAATGTTTGCCATCGGGCGTATAATGCTGTGATCCATCAAGCTCTATAACAAGACGTGCCTTTGCACAATAAAAATCAACAATAAAATTGTCAATGATTCTTTGACGATAAACTTTTACAGGATATTTACTCAAATAATCATACCAAAGATGATTTTCTTGCGGAGTCATATTTTTACGCAACTTTTTTGCAAATCCCAAAAGAGAATCATTCTTTTTTACCTTGAAATCATCCATAAAATTTCACTCTCACAACATTTTCGCTAACAGCATAGCATCAAATTCCAAAAGCAACTAAAAATCACCACTAAGCCTCCCCATTGGGGGAGGTGGCAGCGAAGCTGACGGAAGGGGGCTGACCTTTTGTTACTTCCCTTTTAGCCCCACCCCGTCTTGCCAACTTTCATTTTCATAACTCGCTTATTATTTGATTGGCAAGACACCCCTCCCAAAGAAGGGGCTTTATTTGATTTCTACTTACAATCAAACCACGTGTTGCCCATTTGGATCTCAACTGTTAAGGGTACTGAAAGTTTTACTGCATTTTCCATTTCTCTTTGTAGTATCTCTTTTGCCTTGTCGGCACAGTTCTTATTTGCTTCAACTATAAGCTCGTCGTGTACCTGCAAGATAAGCTTCGCGTCAATACCGCTTTCATTTAACGCTCTTTCGGTATTTACCATGGCTATTTTAATTATATCCGCAGCCGTTCCTTGAATGGGACTGTTCATCGCAACCCTTTCTCCAAACTTTCTTAAAACAGCCTTGCCCGATTTCAGATCAGGTATATATCTTCTTCTGCCGTAAAGGGTTGTAACAAATCCGTCATTCTTTGCCTGTTCAACCGTATTCTTCAAATATGCGTCAACTTTCGGATAAGTCTCAAAATAACTTTGGATATATTCCGCCGCCTGTTTCTTCGTTACCTTTATATCCGAAGCAAGTGAAAAATCACCCATTCCGTATATAATACCGAAGTTAACGGCTTTTGCTCTTTTTCTCTGTTCAGGTGTTACAAATTCAATAGGAGTATTAAACACCTGCGACGCTGTAACCTTATGAATATCAACCCCGTCAATAAACGCGTTTATCATCTTTTCGTCGCCCGATATATGCGACAAAAGTCTTAACTCTATTTGAGAATAGTCGGCGTCTATAAGCACGTAATCCTCATTCTGCGCCTTAAAGAAACGGCGGAGTTCCCTGCCCATTTCCTGCCTTACGGGTATATTTTGTAAATTCGGTTCGGTAGACGATAATCTTCCCGTCGCCGTTCCCGTCTGGTTAAACGTCGTATGCACCTTTCCGTTTTCATCGGCAACGCCGAGAAGACCGTCAACGTAGGTATTTTTCAATTTTACAACTTGTCTGTATTCGAGTATATCTTCAACGATGGGCGCATAAGGCTTTAACTTTTCAAGCACCTCTGCGTTTGTTGAATATCCCGTCTTCGTCTTTTTTACAGCCGGCAATTTTAATTTTTCAAAAAGCACCTCTCCAAGCTGTTTGGGAGAATTAATATTAAATTCGCAGTCTGCCGCAAAATATATTCTCTGCGTTAGATCTTCCGCTAGTTTTGTCAATATTTCTCCGTACTGCTTAAGCCCTGTTCTCTCAACGGTAAATCCTCTCATCTCCATAGAAGAAAGAGTACGTGCCAAAGGAAGCTCTACTTCGTTTAACAGGCTAATCATTCCACCGTCACAAAGTGACTTTTCAAGCACTTTATAAAGATTATAAATACATCTTGCTTTATCGGTCTTTCCCTCTTCAAAAACAGAATTTAAAAAGCTTGAGACCAAATGTTCTATATCATATTTACCCATTGTCGAATCGGCAAGATAGGCGCCGAGCATAACGTCAAAATGTATACCATTTACGTCAATGTTTTGATCTTTAAAAAATGTGTAGTACCACTTTGAATCATAAACTATCTTTTTATAACTGTCATCTTCCAAAAACGAACGTGCATTTTCAAGTTTTACCCGTACTGAAACACCTTCGGAATAAATATACATATTACCGTCATCAACAGATAAAGCATATATATTATCTTTACTCAAAACCGAAAGGTCGGTTATATCTTTATATTCTATGGTTTCATTTTCTCCCGACAACTCAAGTCTCTTTATGAAGTTAAAAAACTCAAGTTCGGTAAATATATTTGTCAAAGCGTTCTTATCAAAAGACTTATACTCAACATCACAAAGTTCAACATCCAAAGGAACGTGTCTTTCGATTCTTGCCAAGAACTGAGACAGAAACGCCATATCTTTTGAAGTTACAAGCTTTTGTTTGAGGTTTGCAGAAATATCTTTTTCTTCAATATTATTATAAAGATTTTCCAATGAACCTTCCGATGCGATAAGCTTGATTGCCGTCTTTTCTCCGACGCCCATAACACCCGGAATATTATCCGAGCTGTCTCCCATAAGAGCTTTTAAGTCAACAAACTGTTCGGGTTGAATGGTGTATTTTTCAAAAAACTTCTGTCTGTCAAACAACAATGTATCGTTGTTTGATGCAAGGAGTATCTTCGTTGTATCCGAAATAAGCTGTAAAGAGTCACGGTCTCCCGTAAGCACAAAAACTTGAACCCCCTCTTCTTCGCCCATTCTTGCAAGGGTTCCCAAAATATCATCCGCTTCATATCCCTCTTTGTCTAAAACAACAAAACCTAATGCAGATGCCACCTCTCTCGCATACGGCATTTGCATTTTAAGTTCCTCGGGCATAGCGTGTCTACCCGCTTTATACTCCGAATATTCTTTATGTCTAAATGTGGGCGATTTCAAATCAAAGGCTATCGCCGCATAATCTGGATTAATATTTTCAAGATTTTTGAGCAATATATTTACAAAGCCGTATACGGCGTTTGTGTGCAATCCTGATTTTGTAGTGAGCGGTCTTATTCCGTAAAAAGCTCTGTTGACTATGCTGTTGCCGTCAATTACAAGCATTTTTTTCATATTGTTTTTCCTTTCAAAAAAGATACTTTTTACACCATCTTACCCTCTCATTATACCACACAAACTACCATTAATTCAATCATTTTTGCAAATAACATAAAATATCCTTGATTATTTTTTTCAGATGTTGTATAATCAATGTGTATGTTATTATTGGGAAAGGAGGACAGTGTAGTTTTTTGATGTTTAACTTATTTAAACGTCAGTCGGGCCACAGAAAACCACATGCGATTTGTTTTGTAGACTACGAACATTGGTACATTTCGCTTGACAAGCTTCATAATCAAAAACCTGATATTAAGGGTTGGTTTAACGAAATTTCTTCTAAATACGACATAAAAGACATTATCTTTTTTGCAGATTTTTCAAATACGGCTATTCGTTTGGAAATACCGAAAATACGCGAGGTCTCAAGCACTATTATTGAAACGCAAAACGCTTCAAACCACCATAAGAAAGATTTCACCGATTTTATTATGCTTGACCACATTTATCAAAAAGCCGTTGAAGCGCACAATATTGATACTTTTATTATTTTCTCGGGCGACGGTCACTTCAGTTCTGCCGTCAGCTTTCTTGTTACGAGACGCAAAAAAGAAGTAATAGTTTACGGTGTAAAAGATGCCATGAGTACCCAGCTTAAAAATTGCGCGACAAGCACTTTTGAGCTTCCCGGCAGAGATGAAGAACTTTACGGTTGTTATAGAGCAATTCTTTCAAGCCTTAAACCGTTAACAGAAAAAACAAACAGAAAAAAAGGAAAGCGAAGTTTCCCTACATTTTGGGCAACTGTTGAAGCTGTATCAAGAAAAAACAAAATCGACAAAGGTTACGTTACCAAAACCTTACGCAAACTTATGGATGACGGTTATATCTACCAAAAATCAGTTAAAGTAAGCGCGGTAAAAACAATTAAGGTTTTGAACGTAAATTGGGACTCCGTTAAAAAAGACGGTATCTGGTCAGACTGATCTAACACGCGTAGGGGACTTATATAAAGTCCCCTTTAACATTTAATTATTATAAAAGGATATATTATGATAAAATTAAGACCGTATACGTTTGAAGATGCAAACAAAATTATAAGTTGGATACCCGACGAACAATCATTTTTTCTATGGTGCGCCGACAGATTTAAAACATATCCCCTATCGAACGAAGAATTTAACAAACGACTTTACACAAATAACAACGTTTATAAAGGCTTTATAGCGGTTGATGAAGGTGAAGTTATAGGGCATTTGTTTATTGAGCACCTGCAAAATGATAGATATAAATTCGGACTTATAATAGTTGACTCTTCAAAAAGGGGCAAGGGTTACGGTAAGAAGATGCTTATTGAAGCTCTTACCTTTGCCAAAGAAGAATACGGCGCTAAAGAAGTAACTTTATCAGTATTTGATACTAATATTTCTGCATATAATTGTTATATAAGTTTAGGCTTTAAAGAGACGGGCAATTACGTTTTGCATAATATTTTGGGTAAAGAACAAAAGTATATCGAGCTTGAATATAAATTTTAAAAGGGACTGAAATCAGCCCCTTTTATCATCTGTTTTTATTATTTGCTCTGCAAACGTAATACCAACGCTCGTCGTCATCCTTGTATTCTTTAAAATTATAATCCGAATATACTCCCAATACCTCAAAAGAACATTTTTCTAAAACGTCTCTTATCTGTTTATCGGTATACATTTTTTCTCTCTGACTTTCGTCAACACGTTCATAAAGTCCATTCTTTTGTTCAACGAAAAAAGATAGGTCAAAATCACATATCCCTGTTTCTTCGTCAAAAGTATTCTGCCACGCACACGTAACACCCTCGTCTTCGAGTATATATGCATTGTTGCCATATATGTTTTTAAACTTATATGGGGTATTCACGTCAAATATAAACAGTCCTTTATCGTTCATAAAGTTATTTACAAGACTCAATGTTTTTTCAAAGTCTTTTTCTTCGATCAAATAATTGAGACTGTCAAGACAGCATACCGCCATATCGACCGTTCCGTAAAGATCAAGTTCGCACATATTTTGATTGAGAAATAATACGTTTACTTCTTCTTCGTATGCTTTATTCTGTGCTTCCATTAGCATTTCAGGTGAGAGGTCAACACCTATAACCTCATACCCCGCCTTCGCCAACTCGACCGACATACTACCGGTCCCACACGCAAGGTCAAGCACAAGCTTTGTGTCGATTTCCCCGAATTTTTTTACCGTTTCTTGTATAAATTTACTCCACAAAACGTAATCAACGTCGGGATTGAGCTTGTCATAAAATGAAGCAAGTGCCTCGTATTGCTTATATTTCATCAATATTTCCCCATTCTCTTTATGAAAACAATAAAAGTAAAAACGTTTCTACGTCCATACCCTTTATGCAGTCGTCGAGTATTTTATCGCTTATCACACTTTCTACGGCCTGCTTTGTATATTTAACGTTTATCAACAAATCTTCAAGATTTGATACGTCGCTCACCCCAAAGAAGTCACCGTATATTTTAAGCTGTTTTATAATTCCGTTTTCAAGGGTTAAATTTACGCCAACACTGCCAAACGGATATCTTTTTCTTTTTAAAGTGGAAAACTCTTTTGACTTACCGAAATTCCATTCCCATGTGGAATATTTTTGATCAGCCAATTCTTGTATCTTCTTTATATCTTCGTCTGTAAAATCAACAACTTCGCAGTTGTTTTTATTTGAGATATACCTTTCAAGATAGTCCATAAATTCTTTAGTATCCATATCTTGAGAAAGATAATCTTTTATATTGCTTACTCTGTTTCTGACACTCTTTATACCTTTGGACTTGATCTTTTCTTCGTCAACTTTTAGTGCTCCCGATAACATTGATAAGTCCGAAGAATAGAGCAAAGTTCCATGATGAAGAGTTTTGTTGTTGTAACAGCTTTGCGCATTACCCGATATTTTTTTGCCGTCTATAAGTATATCGTTACGCCCTGAAAGACAAATGTTATTTACCCCTAATTCAGATATCGCCTCAATTATGGGGTTTGTAAAACGGACGAAATCTAAAGTCGCATTTTCTTCTCCCGAAACTATAAATGAAAAATTTATGTTTCCGATATCGTGAAAAACAGCGCCCCCGCCCGTTAGTCTGCGTACTACCTTTATATTCTCTTTTTCAACAAAATCTAAATCAAGCTCGGAATACGCATTTTGGTTTTTCCCGATTATAACAGCCCTCTCGTTACGCCAAAGCATAAAGATATCACCCTGCTTTGTATCAAGCAAATATTGTTCGGCTGCCAAATTAAAATACGGATCCGTGCTTTTGTTTCTGTATATTATCATTCAGTTACCTATATCTTGTCTTTGATTTTTTCAAGTATGTAAGAAAGAGGGATACCTAAACCGTAACAAGCAACAAGCTGTCCTAAACCTACCGTACAAGCGTTAATTAAGAATACGGTGTAGAATGAGCCCTCTCCGCTTTTTGTTAGTGTAAGCGCAAGAACAAGTCCAATAACCACAGCGTTTACTATTACGGGAAAGAATGGCGCCAACCATCTGCCCTTTTTGCCCATTTTTCTGCAAAGATAGGTTAAAAGTGCCGCCAAAAGAGTTGCAAGACTACCGAAAATGACGTCAAGTATTATTATGTTGGGACTGAAAAAGTTTGATATTATGCATCCGATAAATAACCCTAAAACCGCTTCCGGCATATAAAAAGGTAATATAGTCAAAGCTTCAGAAATTCTTATTTGTATCTGACCGAATGAAAACGGATATACTACCAAAGTTACCGCTGCATAAAGAGCCGCAACTATTGCTGCCCTCGTTAAATAATGTGTCATTTTTCTTATTTTCTTGTTCTTTTCTATTCTGTCAATCATATTTTTTACACTCTCCTATCTTTATAATTATATCATAACCCATAGAAAAATCAAGAAATTTTATAAGAATAGACACAAAAAACACATAACTTGACATATATTGAAGATAATGATAAAATTCTTTTTGGACGGTGATAAAATGAACTCTGTATATATAGTAAATGTTACCCCCTTGTTAAACAAGGAAGTCTATAATTACTACTATAGGCGCGTGGGAAAGCTACGTCAAATAAAAGCAGACAGACTTCTGTCGGATATAGATAAAGCAAGATCGGTGGGGGTAGGTGCTGTGTTGCGCTTTGCCGTTGAAGACAGTACAAGTTTTAACTTTGATGAGCTTGAGTTAAAGTTTACGGATAAGGGAAAACCTTTTTTTGAAGGCAACCCATTTTATATAAGCCTGTCACATTCGGGCGATTATGCAGTATGCGCGATTTCCGACACCCCTATCGGTGTTGATATTGAAAAGAATAGCGAACTCCCCGAAAAGATACAAAAAAGATTTGCCAAAGACACTCTTGAATGGACAAAAAAAGAGGCAAAAGGCAAACTAACCGGAAACGGTTTTTTTGACCAAACCGAAGATAACTTTGTTTATACCCACCATAATATCGACTCATACACAATCACCGTATGCTCAGATAAACCTTGTGACAAATTCAATATCTACCACTTACCATTCCCTTGCTAAAGGGAATGGTTTTTTTACAAAAAAATCCCCCGCCATCTAATTAGCCGTCTTGTGCGAACATACCCCGACCTAAACAGATAAAAAATCTTATTTTTATGTACGATGCAGTGAGACAGACCGTTTTAAGAGGAGGGGTCAAGGGGAGGAGGAAATCGGAATCCTCCTCCCCCTTGGCGACTTCTTTGGTTACTTTCTTGTCGCAGCAAGAAAGTAACATAAAAAGTAAGTAAGGTAAGTTATTTTTATCCCAATAATGTCAGAAAAGTTTATAAAACGGGGCGTCGAGGACGTCGCCCCCTACCAAGTTAGGAGGGGAAGTGATTTTTAATCAAATGTTATTGGTGAAAAAAGAAAAACGCTGACGCGTTTTTTAAAGAAGCACATTCTGTCAGGAGCTTCGCTCCCGAACCCAGACAAGAGACGCGCTTTTGAAAAAGCGCCCTCTTGACTCCAGCCAAAACTTCTAAAAAACAAAGTTTTACTAATATGGTGGGGGTTCTCGTAATAGGGGTTCCCCGAACCGCACGGAGTAAGGTTTGGGGGGTCTCGTAATAGGGGTTCCCCGAACCGCAAAAACTTTTAAAAAACACAGTCAGCCTAAACAATAAAATAAGCGGGGATTTTTTCCCCCGCTTAAAATTATTTCATCATTATTTGATGCACTTTAAATACGTCACCTGCACCCATTGTTACAACCAAATCATTGGGCTTTGCGTTTCGTTTTACATATTCTGCAATTTCTTCAAAACTGTCAAAATACAGTGCATTCTCAATTCTGTCAGCAATATCTTTCGAAGATATTCCAAAAGTGTTCTTCTCCCTTGCCGCATATATTTCGGCAAATATTATTTCGTCACTTTCACCAAAGCATTGACAAAACTCTTCAAATAACCCAGCCGTTCTCGAATACGTGTGCGGCTGATATACACACCACAAACGCCCTTTGCATAACTTTCTAAAACCATGTAATGACGCTCTTATCTCCGACGGATGATGCGCATAGTCGTCATAAACGGTAACACCGTTGATTATACCTTTAAATTCCGCACGTCTGTTTACACCTTTAAACAACTTCATACTTTCTGCAGCCAACTTAACGTCAATTCCATGTAAGTGTGCTACGGCTATTGCCGCTGTCGCATTACTAACGTTATGCTCTCCGGGAACCGATAATTCAACTTGACATAATTCTTCACCATTATGCCCTATTTTAAACGTATCATATCCAAACTCATTTTCTTTTATATCGTATGCATAATAATCTAAAGACTTATCATTTACACCGTATGTTACCAACTTGCCCTTGTATTCTTTCAAGGCATCGGCAAGATCTTCATCATTACCGTAAGCTACGACCGTATGAGCTTTACTTGCATATTCT
The DNA here is from genome assembly GCA_045126815.1 of Eubacteriales bacterium. GTDB lineage: Bacteria > Bacillota > Clostridia > Oscillospirales > CAG-272 > RGIG1995. Next base: position 6,642 of record JBGVPD010000044.1, on the reverse strand, counting down.
GCAAAAGAATTCTTTATTTGCTGAAGCGAATGGAAATAATCAACGTGGTCCATTTCAAGATTAAGTAAAACGGCTGTGTCAGGATGGAATGACAAAAAACTATCCTTGTATTCACAAGCTTCAAATATAAAACCGTCGCTTCTTCCTATTCTGTACGCACCGCCGCCAAGCTCTGCCGTCTTTGCTCCGTTTAATACAGTCGGTTCTTTTCCCGCCTCAATAAATATGTGGGATATCATTCCTGTTACACTGCTTTTCCCGTGCATACCGGCAACACCTATTCTGTTTGTATAGGAAAGCATAAGTTTGCCCAGATATTCTGCTCTGTTGATACAAGGCAGACCATTCTCTCTTGCATACTTCAGTTCCGGATTATCTTCCGATATCGCCGCCGTGTATACGACAGCATCGTATCCCTTTACGTTCTCTTCCGAATGACCGATAAACAGCTCTATCCCTTCATTTCTGAGCTTTTCAGCCATTTCCCCGTCATTTGTATCCGAACCGCCAACCCTTATTCCGTGTGTGCGAGTAATACTTGCAAGACTGGACATACTAATTCCGCAAACACCTATAAAAAACACAGAATTTACCCCGTCGGGCAATATAAATCTATCGTTCCCTTTCATTTTCTGTTGCCTCTCTTTCTTTGCGGTTTGTCATATTATATATATAATACGCATCATGTTTGTATAATATGCACAAAACATTGTCAAATGTTTATAAAAAAGTTTAAAAATTAACCAAAAATTAGTTGAATAAATTTAACAAAATACAGTTATACTATAGTGAAAGATAAAATTAAATACGTAGGAGGTATATTATGGTTATTACCAACATCAAGGTAAGAAAACTATTCGACGAGAGCCCCATGAAAGCAATCGTTTCGGTAACCTTCGACGACCAGCTTGCAGTTCACGACATCAAGGTAATCAGCACTAAAGATAAACTGTTCATTGTTATGCCAAGCAGAAAGAACCCCGACAACACATATCGCGATATCGTACATCCGATAAATGCCGAGTTCCGTACAATGCTTGAGAAAGCAGTTATCGAAGCCTATGAAGCAAAATTAGCCGAAGAAGATGCAGATTCCATTCTCACCGTCGGCGCAGAAACAAACTAAAAGCAATTCCTGTATTTAAATACTCAACAAAAAAAGAGGCTTTGTCCGTGATTTATTCAATGGGCAAAGCCTTTTTTATTCAGTTAAGCTTATCAAGTATAACTTGTTTGCTTCTTACGCCCACTTCTTTTGCTGTGATCTCGCCGTTTTTCATAAATACAAGGGTAGGTATACTCATTATACCAAACTGCTGTGCAAGGAGTGGCTGTTCGTCAACGTTTATCTTGCAAACCTTAGCTTTTCCCTCTATCTCATCTGCAATCTCATCAATAATAGGGGAAAGCATACGGCAAGGCCCACACCACGCTGCCCAAAAATCAAGCAACACCGGCACGGGTGACTTAACAACTTCTTCATCATAATTTTCTTTCGTTATTGTAATAAGTGCCATTCTTCTTCCTCCTTTTTGTAATAGCGTATATATTATCCCCCGCTAAGCAGGGGATAATACATAGTTATTTATCTTACTTAAGCGCAATAGCTTCTTTTGCCTTTGCAACAATGTTTGCTGCTGTAAGGCCATACATTTCCAACAACGGAGGAACTTTTCCGCTTCTTCCGAATGTATCTTCAACACCAACCTTCTTTACGGGTACGGGTATTGTTTCGGCCAATACTTCGCATACAGCGCTACCCAAACCGCCGATAACACTGTGTTCTTCAGCTGTAACGATAGCTCCTGTTTCTTTTGCTGCCTTTACAAGAATGTCCTTGTCGATAGGCTTAATTGTTGCCATATTTATAACTCTTGCGCTGATACCCTCTTCTGCGAGCATATCTTTAGCGATAAGAGCCTGTTCTACCATAAGTCCGTTTGCTACGATTGTAACGTCTTTACCGTCTGCCATCTGAACACCCTTACCGATCTCGAACTTGTATGTGTCCTTATCGAAAAGTGTGGGAACGGCAAATCTACCGAATCTCATATAAACGGGTCCCTCGTGAAGAATTGCTGCTTCAACTACTGCTCTTGCTTCAACTGCATCTGCGGGACAAATAACTGTCATACCGGGAATAGTACGCATAGTAGCAAAGTCTTCGTTGCACTGGTGTGTTGCACCGTCTTCACCAACGGAGATACCGCCGTGTGTTGCACCGATCTTAACGTTCAAATGAGGGTAACCGATTGAGTTTCTAACCTGCTCAAATCCACGTCCTGCTGCAAACATCGCAAAAGTAGATACAAAGGGAATCTTACCTGTTGCTGCAACACCTGCTGCAACCGATACCATGTTACCCTCTGCAATACCGCAGTCGAAATGTCTTTCGGGGAATTTTTTCTTAAATGTAATTGTCTTTGTAGCCTCAGCCAAGTCAGCATCAAACACTACAAAATCATATTTTTCACCAAGCTCGGCAAGTGCATTACCGTAAGCTTCTCTTGTTGCAATCTTATCTGCCATGTTACTAAACTCCTATACAATTTATTAGATTAAAGCTGAGCCTTCAACTCTGCCACTGCCTGTGCATACTCATCGGCATTGGGAGCTTTTCCATGCCAGCCTGCCTTGTTTTCCATAAAGGATACGCCCTTACCCTTAACTGTCTTACAAAGAATCATTGTAGGCTGACCTTTTGTTGCCTTTGCTTCTTCAACAGCACTTTCGATCTGGTTAAAGTCGTGTCCGTCAATTACGATAACTTTCCAACCGAATGCTTTGAACTTTTCATCAATAGGTGTTGAGTTCATAACGTCGGTAATAGCACCGTCTATCTGAAGTCCGTTAAAGTCAACGAATGCGCAAAGGTTGTCAAGCTTGTAATGAGCCGCAAACATAGCTGCTTCCCAAACCTGTCCTTCTGCTACTTCACCGTCTCCAAGTACTGTGTATACACGGTAATCCTTATTGTATATCTTTCCTGAAAGCGCCATTCCGCAAGCTGTTGAAATACCAAGTCCGAGCGAACCTGATGACATATCAACACCGGGTACACCCTTCATATCCGGATGGCCCTGAAGATAACTGTTTACGTTTCTGAATGTTTTAAGGTCTTCTGTGGGGAAAAATCCTCTTTCAGCAAGTGCCGCATAAAGTCCGGGTGCTGTATGACCTTTTGAAAGAACAAATCTGTCTCTGTCCTCCCACTTAGGATTTTTCGGGTCAACTTTCATTTCCTTAAAATACAGATAAGTAAGAATTTCTGCTATTGACATTGAGCCGCCGGGATGGCCTGAAGAAGCGCTGAAAACCTCTTCGAGAATGTCAAGCCTGATCTGTGTAGCTTTCTTTTGCAATTCAGCAATTTTTGCCTGTTCCATCGGTGTTCCTCCTAAAGCTAAATAAAACATTAAAAATATATACTTATTATTGTACTATTTTACTCTATTTATTTTACATTGTTTATCGCCTTTTGTCAAATCCTTTTTGTAAATATAATCATTTTTCTTAATAAAAATTATAATTCCGTTGCTAATTAAACAAAATAATGTTATAATCTAAAACAATAAAGATAAAACCAACAATAATTCGGGAGGTATATTATGAAATTCAGCCAAATGAAATACGAAAGAATTAACATAAACGAAATGGGCAAAGCGTACGATAAGCTTAAATGTGATATAGAAAACGCAGAAAATGCATCACAAGTTTTCGACGCATTGTATGAACACGAAAAGCTTACGTCTTCCTTTTCAACCATGGCTAACATCGCCTACATCAGACATAGCGTTAACACCGAAGATAAATTTTACGATGAAGAAAACAACTACTACGACGAAAACGGGCCCGTTCTTCAGGAAAAGGTTACCGATTTTATGATAGCGCTTTTGAATTCATCTTTCAGAAAAGATATTGAAGAAAAATACGGAGAACTGTTATTTAAAAATCTTGAAATGGACTTAAAATGTTTTTCTCCGGAAATCATTCCCCTTCTGCAAAAAGAAAACAAGCTCGTAAGCGACTACCAAAAGCTTGTAGCCTCGGCGCAAATTGATTTTAGAGGCCAGACTCTCAATATATCACAGCTCGGCGTTTACAAAGAAGACCGAGACAGAAACACCAGAAAAGAGGCGTTTGAGGCTGAGGGCAACTTCTATATGAGCCATGCCGATGAACTTGACTCTATCTTCGACGAACTCGTAAAAGTACGAACCGAAATAGCTAAAAAGCTTGGATTTAAAAACTTTACAGAGCTCGGATATATGCGCCGCACACGTAACTGCTATACTCCCGAAATGGTTAAATTCTTCAGAGATCAGGTAAAGAATGACCTTGTTCCCGTTGTTTCAAAAATCAAGGCTGAACAGGCAGAAAGCATTAACGTACCAAACTTAAAACTTTACGACGATACAACGTTTTATCTCGACGGCAATCCGAAGCCTGTTGGAACTCCTGCCGATATTCTTGCCGCAGGAAAACAAATGTATGAAGAAATGTCGGAAGAAGCTAAAGAATTTATCAACTTCATGTACGACAACGAACTGCTTGACGTTGAAGCAAAAAAAGGAAAAGCCGTCGGCGGTTATTGCATAGGTATTCCCGATTATAAAGCACCCTTTATTTTTTCAAACTTTAACGGTACGGCAGGCGACGTTGAGGTATTAACACACGAAGCTGGTCACGCCTTCGCAGATTATATGGTCAGAAACTTTGACCTTGAGGAAAACAAAAATCCCACTATGGAAGGCTGCGAAACTCACTCTATGTCTATGGAATTTTTCGCTTGGCCTTGGCTTGAGCTTTTCTATAAAGACGATACAAAGAGAGCGAAACTTACACACCTTAAAGGTGCACTTATATTTATTCCCTACGGTTGTATCGTTGACGAATTCCAGCATATAGTATACGATAATCCCGAACTTACCCCTGCACAAAGACACGAAGCATGGGCAAGTTTAGAAAGACAGTACAGACCGTATATTGATATGACGGGTATTCCCTTCTACGGCGACGGACGCGGATGGCAAAGACAGCTCCACATCTATCATTATCCTTTCTATTATATTGACTACTGTCTTGCGCAAACGGCTGCTTTAACGTTTAAAAATCTAATGAACGTTGACTACAAAGACGCTTGGGAAAGATATATGAGATTTGTTAAAGAAGGCGGCAAAAAGACCTTTGTTGAACTCTGTAAAGTTGCAGATATAAAATCTCCCTTTGAAGAGGGCGCTCTTAAAGAAATCGCCGAAGCCACAGAACAATGGTTGAATGAACAAAAATGATAAAAAGCATATCGGTAAAACCGATATGCTTTTGTTATTTTATTTCCTGTTCCAAATTTCTGAATTCTTTTGTATTAAAGAAATCTGTTAGTGTTATCCCCAATCCATCACACAACATTTTTAATGTTACAATTCCTGGATTCTTGCTTTTTCCATATAATATATTTTTTATTGTAGACGGCGGAATTCCTGACTCCATTGCAAGTTTATAAATTGACATACCATTCTCTTGGCATAATTGATACAATCTATTTTTCACAGTTGTATAGGTATCCATATAATCACCTCAAGTCAACATTTACAGACTAATTATAGCCCCAAACTATTGACAATTAGGTCTATATATGATACTATAGGGCTATATAAAGCCTTATGGCTATAATTTTTATATTGAAAAGGAAGCAAAAAATGAAAAAAAGAAACCTCATTATTTCTTTGTTACTTGTTATAACTATGTGTATAACAATGATAACATCTTGTTCTTCAACTACTAACTCACAACCTGTTGAAACTGACAATACTCAAGAGTATATTGAAGAATACAAAAGTATTCATCATGAATTGAGTAGAATTCTTCCACTAGCCCAAACAGATGCTTTAATTGTAATTAAACTATGGGAAGACGAAGATGTTGGCGCAAAAAAACTGCATACTTTTTTAGAATGCTTCAAGTATGCAGCAATGGCAAATAGCTTCGAAGAATGTAAAAAACTATATTTAAAAATGATAGTTGCAGGAACAACGGACACTAAAGAGGCAACTGACAGTCAATTGCAAGCAGCATTTGAATTAGCAAAAGGTTATATGACAGTCGTATACACTCTAGATGAAATAGAAAGAGATACAACCGAAAGAATAAAAACACTAAGACAAAAATACCCAGAAAAATCAAACGAAACTGCTTTGTTAGTTAATTACCATGCTGCTTGTATGGTAATGGTAGATATGATTTTAGAAACACGCGGTTCTTTATACGAATATAAAAACCTGTACAACACAGCAACTAACGATATCGAACAAACCTCCCTTTTGGCAGACATATATTAACAAAAAAACAACCCCGATACTCTGTTTATCAGAATATCGGGTTTATTTATTTTCGTAATACCATTTTATCGGGTTTTCGTATAAATATTTTCTTCTCGTTTCATAATCTTCTCTGTCACGAATTATATGTTCAGCAAAAGAGCGCTGAAAAATATTGTATCCGACTTCTTTGTTGCAAAACCTTTTAAACGTAGAAACAATATGCGGCAACATCTCATTGGTAGGGGACGGCGCCCTCGACGTCCCGTTTTGATTATTTACGTTTTTGTCAATGATAATTATTGCGTGTATGTGGTCGGGCATT
>JBGVPD010000043.1:0-17134 GCA_045126815.1 Eubacteriales bacterium | reverse complement strand
CGCCATATATAAATGCGAGGACTTTTTTAATACATCAAAAAAACGCAATATCCCCGACGATATCCTATTAGCCTCTCTGTCCGAACTAAAAAGATACGCCGTAGAATACTATAAAACAACAAATCATGAAAAAATCGGTCTTCTTCAGATAAGATGGCTCGGTAAAATACTTAGAGGTAATATTTACCGACTTGGCAGACTAGAATTTGAAATAAAGTATGCTGATTATGATTGGGAAAAACATAACGTAAAAGTCGGAGACGGTGTTTTAGGTGTACATATCCCCGACAACGGCGGTCCCTTTAACGAAACTACCTGCCAAGAAGCCTATGATCTTGCAGAAGTTTTTTTTGCAAAATATTTTCCTGAACACAACTACAAATGCTATGTCTGCAGTTCTTGGCTGCTTGATAAAAACTTAAAAGATTTTTTAAGTCCCTCTTCAAATATAGTGAAATTTATGGACTCTTTTGATATCATACGGGAAAAAGAAGCGTACTCGGCCCTTACTTACCTTTTCGGTATGGGCACAGAGGTTGATGATTTAAAAAACATAACCCCCAAAACGTCGTTACAAAAACACGTTATTGACCACATTTTAAAGGGCGGTAAACTTTATTCGGGCTACGGTTTCAAGATGAGATAAATTTATAAAAAGGTGTAGAAATTTTATATAATATATGTTATAATATATTATTATTTTATTCTCGGTGTTACAACATCGGAAAATAACAGCACATACATTTACAAGAGGAGATCCCCAAAAAATATGGTAAGATACATAGAAAAAGCAGAAAAAATGACATTACAACTCATAGCTTTAAGAGGAATAACGGTATTCCCTTCGATTCCGCAAAGCGTTGAGATATCAGATAAAACAGCAAAAAAAGCTTGTATTTTAGCAAAAGAAATCGACGAGCCGGTATTGCTCGTTTCTCTTAAAGATATTACAAGCAAGAAATACGAAAATTTAGACGACTTTGTATCTGTCGGAACTGCAGCAAAAGTTAAAGACTTTTTGAAGCTGCCTAACGGAAACTTACGAATAGTGTTCGACGGACTTTGCCGAGCATCTCTTTTATCTGTTACAAAAAAAGGCGATAAACTTTTTGCCGACACATTATGCAAGAGGATAACGGCAGAAAACGAAGGCGGTATTAAAGGCGAGGCTTTGATCAGAGAAACGGTTACCAATTTCGAAAAATTTGCAAAATATATCCCCAACCTTTCCGAAGATATCGCTCTTTCGGTCAAGACTATAAAGTCTCCCGGTTTTCTCGCCGACTATATCACCTGCAATATCTTGACGAGCATTGACGATAAACAAGCGATACTTGAAGAGTTTGATCCGCTTAAGCGACTTGAAAAACTTAACGTTATAATGGAAAAAGAAAGCCGTATATTCGAAACGGAATATTCCATTCACAAGAAAGTCGTATCAAGACTTGAAAACCATCAAAAAGAACACTATCTCCGCGAACAGATGAAGGTTATCCAAAACGAGTTGGGATACGGCGAGGGAGAAAACGAGATCGAAGAATATCTTGATGCCATTTACAGTAAAAAACTCCCCAAAGACGTTGAAACCAAACTGGTAAAAGAAGTCTACAAACTCCAGAAGATGCCTTTTGGCGCGGCAGAAGGCGCAGTCCTCAGAACATACCTTGACACCTGCCTTGAATTGCCTTGGACAAAAAAGACTAAAGACAGACTTGACATAAAACAAGCTATGAAAATACTTGACCGCGACCACGACGGTCTTGAAAAGGTTAAGGAAAGAATAATTGAATACCTCGCAGTAAAACAGCTTAACGACGACCTAAAAAACCAAATAATATGTCTTGTCGGCCCTCCCGGAACGGGTAAAACATCTGTAGCACAGTCGATAGCTACCGCTATGAACCGTAAATACGTTCGTGTAGCTTTGGGCGGTATAAGAGATGAAGCGGATATAAGAGGCCACAGAAAAACGTACGTAGGCTCTATGCCCGGAAGAATAATTAACGCTCTTAAACAAGCAGGAGTTAAAAACCCTCTTATTCTTCTTGATGAGATCGATAAACTCACCAAAGACGCTCACGGTGATCCGTCATCGGCTTTGCTTGAGGTGCTTGACGGCGAACAGAACAAGAACTTCAGAGACCATTTTATTGAACTTCCGTTTGACTTATCCGAATGCGTTTTCATAGCTACAGCCAATACGCTTGACACCATTCCTAAGCCGTTGCTCGACAGAATGGAAGTTATCGAACTCAGTATATACACAAGAACCGAAAAATTGATGATCGCAAAAAATCATCTTATTCCCAAACAGCTAAAAAGACATGGTTTAACCAAAAAACAGCTTAAATTTGAAGACAGCGCAATTTTGGAACTGTCCGAACATTATACCCACGAAGCCGGTGTCAGAAACCTTGAAAGAATTATTGCCTCCGTTTGCAGAAAGGTTGCAAAACAAATCGTTGAGGATAACTCCAAGACATTCCGCTTAAACGATAAAAATATATCCGACTTGCTCGGCGGCAGAAAAGTATTGCCCGATTCGATTTATGAAAACGACAAGATCGGTATTGTAAACGGACTTGCTTATACATCCGTCGGCGGTGATCTTTTAAGAATAGAAGCTTTGACTATGCCCGGAAGCGGTAAAATTGAACTTACAGGCTCTCTCGGCGACGTTATGAAAGAGTCTGCAAAGGCGGCTGTAAGCTATATTAGAAGCCATAGCGAAAGATTTGGAATAGATCCCGATTTCTATAAAAATAAAGATATACACATTCACGTTCCCGAGGGCGCGGTTCCCAAAGACGGCCCATCAGCAGGCGTTACCTTAACGATCGCTCTTCTCAGCGAACTTACACAAAAAAAGGTAAGAAGAGACGTTGCCATGACCGGAGAAATAACACTTCACGGTAACGTACTTGCTATTGGCGGACTTCGCGAAAAAACCATGGCGGCATTTAAAGCGGGAGTTAAGACGGTCCTTATCCCTGCAGACAACGAGAAAGACCTTGAAGATATAGATAAGAATGCAAAAGATAACCTCGAAATTATCCTTTGCTCAACACTCGAAGACGTAATGGAACATTCGTTTGCCGATAACAGAATTTCAAAAAACAAACTTCTTGAAAATTTGAAGAATGACGCGATATTGGATGATCTTCACTCAGTCGGTCAAACCACGAGGACTATATGAAAATAAACATTCAAAACTCAAATCTTGAAATAACGGCAGGTACACCTAATCAGTTTCCCGCCTTTTCCCTTCCTCAAATTGCTTTTTCGGGCAGATCTAACGTTGGTAAAAGCTCTTTGATAAACACCCTTTTGGGAAGAAAAAAACTGGCAAGAGTAAGCTCTTCTCCCGGGAAGACGATAACCGTTAACTTTTATTCGGTAGACAAAAAGCTGTATCTGGTCGACCTTCCCGGTTACGGTTATGCCAAAAGAAGTGTTGAAGATAAAAAAAGATGGTCTAATCTCACCGACGGGTTCTTTACGGCAAGAAAAGAGGGCGACAACTCCCTTAAAGGTATAGCCCAGCTTATCGATATGAAAGCAGGTCCTACAAATGACGACGTTATGATGCTTGATTACTTAAACGCCGTCGGAACACCCTATTTCATAGTCGTCACGAAATCAGACAAAACAAACAAAACAGACAGAAACAAAATGCTTGAATTTATAAAAAACCATCCCAGCGTTAAAGAAGGCACACCCATTATTCCCTTCTCATCATTGAAAAATGAGGGCAAAGAAGAGGTATGGTCAGCAATATTAAATTATTGCGATAACTAATTTTCAAGCAATACGGAGAATATATATGTTACACAACAATCTCGGAATAAACGAAAAGGGTAACTTAACTTTTGTAGGATACGACACGGTCGAATTGGCAAAAGAATACGGAACACCCGCATACTTTATGGACGAAGACCTTATAAGAGAAAACTGCCGAGCATATAAGAATGCCCTTGAAGAAAACTTCGGCAAAGGCAGTATGCCCCTTTATGCAAGTAAGGCCTTCTCTTGCAAGAAGATATACGAAATAGTAAACGAAGAGGGTATCGGCTGTGACGTCGTTTCGGGCGGAGAACTTTATACCGTTTATAAATCAAACTTTCCTATGGAGAAAGTATTTTTCCACGGAAACAATAAGACTGTCAGCGACATATCTTTAGCCCTTGACTGCAAAATCGGTTATTTTGTTGTCGACAATCAAGAAGAACTTACTGAACTTAACAGACAGTGCAGCGAAAGAGGAATAAAACAAAAGATTCTTCTTCGTATTACCCCCGGAATTGACCCTCATACGCATAAGGCGGTTATTACAGGCAACGTCGACTCAAAGTTCGGTTCGGCTATCGAAACGGGTCAGGCTATGGAAATAGTAAAGAACGCCCTCGCTTTAGATAATATTATCCTTGAAGGCTTACACTGCCATATAGGTTCGCAGATATTTGAATGTGAACCTTTTACGGATGCAGCCGAAATAATGATCAAGTTTATTAAACAGATAAAAGACGAAACATCTTTTGAAGCTAAGATCCTTAATCTCGGAGGCGGTATGGGTGTCCGTTACATTGAAGAAGACCCTGTTATCGACTATAGAGAAAACATAAATAAAATAGCACAGAAAATTAAAGCTTACGTTGAAAAAAGCGGCATAAAAATGCCTATAATCCTTATGGAGCCGGGACGTTCTCTCGTTGCTGCGGCGGGAATGACACTTTACACCGTTGGAAGCGTTAAAGAAATAAGAGGATTTAAAAAATACGTTTCCATTGACGGAGGTATGCCCGACAACCCGAGATACGCTCTCTATCAGTCGCTTTACACGGCGATCATCGCAAACAAAGCAAACAAGACTCCTGATTATGAATGCACCATAGCAGGAAGATGCTGTGAAAGCGGAGACCTTATTGCCGAAAATATTAAGTTAGCACACCCCGAAAGAGACGATATTATGGCAATTTTGTGTACGGGCGCATACAACTACTCTATGGCTTCAAATTACAACAGACTTCCCCGTCCTCCCGTTATTATGCTGTCAAAGAACAAAAAACAAATAGCGGTAGCAAGGGAAAGCTATGATGATCTAATGAGGAACGATTTATGATTGACGCATTATTATCAGGCGATTTTGTAACGGCTTTACTTTGTATTCCGATAGTTTTACTTGCACTCTCGTGCCACGAGTTTGCTCACGGTTATGCCGCCTATAAAATGGGCGACTCCACCGCAAGAAACTTTGGAAGACTGACACTTAACCCTGCCAAACATCTTGACCTTTACGGAACATTATGTATGCTTTTATTCGGCTTCGGCTGGGCAAAACCCGTCCCCGTAAACGCAAGAAACTTCGATAAACCGAGAAAAGGCATGGCAATAACCGCTTTTGCGGGACCAATATCTAATTTGATATTATCATTTATTGGATTAGCTTTATACAACACGATGTACGTAATCGTTATTTTGAACGTAAACCGTTTTCTTTCATCGACGGTTTTTGTAACGAATTTAATTCAGGTGATACTTCAGTTTTTCTATCTTTTTCATTATCTTAATCTGTCTTTGGCGATATTTAACCTTATCCCCGTTCCGCCGCTTGACGGTTCGAGAATTGCTTTTATCTTCCTTCCCGACAGACTGTATTTTAAAATAATGAAGTACGAGCAAATAATCCAGATAATCGTTATGGTCTCTCTCTTTACCGGTTTGCTTGATGCGCCGTTGAGCTTTATTGTCGGAAGTATATCCGGCGGTATGCAATATTTGATTGATTTAGTAATAGGACTGATATTATGACCGAAACAAAGCCTAAATTTAAGTTGGAAGTATTTGAAGGTCCTTTAGACCTTCTGCTTTCGCTTATAACGAAAAACAAAATAGATATTTGCGACATTCCCATAGCTCTTATCCTTGATCAGTATATGGAATATCTGAGTATGATGGAAAAGATGGATATGGATATTGCGGGAGAATTTATTACTATGGCTTCCGAGCTTATGCTCATTAAAAGCCGTATGCTCTTCCCCAAGACCGAAGACGAAGAGGAAGAAGATCCGAGAGCTGCCCTTGCCGCTGCACTTTTGGAATACAAAAAAGCAAAAGAGGCAGCTGTATTGCTCAACGATATGTTTTCTGAGTATTCGGGCAGATTTGCAAAGGAAAGCGACGTTTTCCCTGTTAAACGAGACGAGGTTCCGACGGATATGGACTCGGAATTGTTGCAAAAAGCTTTCGTAAGACTTATAAACAGAAGTAAACTATATTCTTCTCCCCCTGAAAAAGTGTTTGCGCCGTTACTGAGAGGCAGAATGGTATCGGTTTCCGAAAAGATACTCGGTATTATGAAAAGACTTCGCGTACACGGAAACGACACTTTTGATAACTTAATGCTTTTATGCGAAAACCGATCAGAGCTTGTCGCGTCTTTTATGGCAATACTTGAACTTGCAAAGGCAAGAAGAATTGAACTTGAAGAAAACGAAAACGGCGAACTTACTATTATCTTAAACACAACTCGAAAGGCTGTGAAAAACGATGCAGAATGAAATCGAAATAAATAATCAAGAAACAGAAAAGAAAGAACTTGACATAAACAAAACTCTTGAAATAATCGAAGCTGTATTATATGCGGCAGGTCATCCCGTTACATACGATAAACTTGCGGATATTCTTGAAATCACCCCATCAAAAGCAAAAGAGATAGTATCCTTTTACGAAGAAAAATACAATAATGGCGATACCCCGCGCGGTGTTCAGCTTATTATGTTTGATAAGGCGTGTCAGCTTTGCACAAAAAGCGAATACGAATCGTACGTTAAATTAGCCCTCGGCATTAAGCAAGGCAGAGGAAACCTCTCAAATTCTTCACTTGAAGTTCTTGCCATTATAGCTTATCACCAGCCCGTTACAAGAGCATACATAGAACAGGTAAGAGGACTTGACAGCTCATACTCGGTAGCACTCCTTATGGAAAAGAACCTTATCGAGAAAAAAGGCAGACTTGACGTACCCGGCAGACCGTCGCTTTACGGAACGACTTTAGACTTTCTCCGCTGTTTCGGTTTGTCTTCTCTTGACCAGCTCCCTTCTGTTGAAATGCTTACGTTTGATATAAACGACAGCCAACAAGAAGATCCCGAACAGACTGAACAAGAAACCCAAGAAATAAACTGATCTGTTATTTATTAATTTTTGTAAACAGGAGGAAATACTATGTGGTACCTTATACCTTTGATACTAGCTTTATTTATTGTATTCCTTTTGTTTTTAAAAATAAGAGTATGCCTTTCTTACGATGACGAATTTGTTGTAAAGGTTAAAATTCTATTTTTAAATTTCTCGATCATTCCAAAAAAACAAAAGAAATTAAAAGTAAAAGACTTTTCAACCAAAAAGCTAAAAAAAAGGCAGGACAAGCTGAAAAAGAAAAACCAAGAGAAAGAACAGAAAAAGCAAAAAAGGCAGTCCGAACATCAAAAAGATAAAGGTGAAAAAATTAAAGATATACTTGAACTTATAAAAATAATCCTTGACAACGTTCTTTCACCTTTCGGAAGATATCTTAAAGTTGAAATAATTAAACTTTATATAAAAATAGCAACTAACGATCCGTCAAAGACGGCAATAATATACGGGGGAGTTTCACAAACGGCTTCATATATTGTTGAATGGCTTTCAAACATAACGAACGTCGACGTTAAAAACAAAGACAGTATCAATATATATGCCGACTTTCTTTCAGAGACGTCGGAGGCTAAAATTAATCTTACGTTAGGGCTCAGAGTTTGGCACCTTTTCTCTATTTCTTTTAAATTCGCATTTGCATTTCTTAAGAAAAACTTAAAACAACAAAAAGAACAAGTTAAATAAATACATTGATAAAAATACTCTAAAAGGAGAATTATTATGGATAGCAAACAGAACGATATAATCAAAACGACACTTGACAGCATTAAAGGTATTGTTGAAGCTAACACCGTTATCGGCGAACCCATAACAACAGAGGGCGGAATTACAATTATTCCCGTATCAAAAATCTCTATGGGCTTTGCATCCGGCGGTCTTGACTACGCTTCAAAAAAAGTTGAAGCCCAGAAAGCAAACAACTTCGGTGGCGGTTCCGGAACAGGCGTTGCAGTAACGCCTATGGCTTTCCTCGTTATAAAGGCAGACGGAACAGTTGAACTTCTTAATATGTCTATTCCCGATACAACTACAAATAAGATTGCGACTGTCGGAAACATCATCGAAAAAAGCCCCGACATACTTGAAAAAATCAAAAACGTTTTTGTAAAAGAAAATAAAGGCGAATAAAGTATATATTTACAATCCATTTATTTGGCATATAATTTACTCTTTTGATCCATAAATATAGTAAAACTATATTGTATTCGGAGTAATTATATGAAAAAAATTGTATATACCTTAATATCGTTTGTGTTAATATTCATGCAGTTTAAATTAAATGCGGACGCTCTTGACGTTTCCGCACAAAGCGCCGTTCTGATAGACGCATACAGCGGTAAGATCGTTTACGAAAAAAACGCTCACACAAAGATGGGTATGGCAAGTACCACAAAGATCATGACCGCATTGACTGCATTATCTGAGACTGACGTGGACCTTCTTGATGAAAATATAAATATTTCAGACAAGGCGATAGCCATCGAAGGTTCTTCGTTATATCACACAAAAGGCTAAAAGTTGTCAATGCGTCAGCTTTTAAACGCACTTTTATTGCAAAGCGCAAACGACGCGGCAACAGCAATAGCTCTCGAAGTGTCGGGCAGTGTAGAAGAATTTGCCACTCTTATGAACGATAAGGCGAAAGAGATGGGACTTTCCAACTCAAACTTTACAAACCCGCACGGTCTTTACGACGAAAACCACTATACGACCGCGTACGAACTTGCAGTTATAACAAAAAATGCCCTTGAGAACGATATTTTTAAAGAAATGGTATCGACACAGAAAGCGATTATTCCATTAAACAACGACGAGGGAAAAAGAGTTCTCGTTAACCACAACAAACTGTTAAAAATATACGACGGGGCAATTGGCGTAAAGACGGGATTTACAAAGAAAACGGGAAGATGTCTCGTTTCGGCAGCGCAGAGGGGAGATACTACCCTTATTGCCGTAACCCTCAATGCGCCAAACGATTGGAATGACCACAAAAATATGCTCGATAATGGATTTGACAAGATAGTAACACACACTCTTGCAACCCCTAACAGCTTAAATTACAAAGTTCCCGTAGTCGGGGGAAATACAGATTATTTAACCGTAACAAATATTGACGGACTGAAATACACCTGTGAAAAAGACTCTTGTAATATTACAAGCGAACTGATTTTGAGCAGATTTTTATTTGCCCCGATAACAAACGGAGAAGTAATAGGTCAAGCGGTATTTTACAATAACGAGAAAGAAATTGGCAGAGTTGATCTTATCTCACAGTCAGAGATAACTCTAAAGCCTCAAAAGAAAAAGTTATTTGGTCTCATTTAGGAGTTATATATTATATGGAAGAAATACGTCTTCAAAAATATTTGTCTACTGCAGGAATTATGAGCCGCAGAGCAGCAGAAAAAGAAATACAATCAGGCAGAATAAAAGTTAACGGACTTCCTGCCGAGCTCGGACAAAAAATTATCCCCGGAAAAGACCGGGTTACATATAACGGCAAACCCGTTATAATAAAAAATAACGACAGAAAAGTTTATATTATGCTAAACAAGCCGAGAGCTTACGTGACTACCCTTTCAGACGAAAAATCAAGAAAATGCGTCGCCGAGCTTGTAAACGATCTGGACACAAGAGTATACCCTATCGGCAGACTTGATATGGACTCGGAAGGACTTTTGCTTTTTACAAACGACGGAGAACTTGCCAATAAGCTCACCCACCCCAAACACAGTATACCAAAAATATACCACGTTAAAGTTAAGGGCGAGATAACGGGTGAACAGCTTAAAAATTTGGGTAAACCCATGATAATTGACGACTACGAGATACGCCCCGTTGAATGTGATATAATAACAAGAAGAGATAATTTTACCGTTATTCGTATGGTGCTTTTTGAAGGCAGAAATAGGCAAATACGAAAAATGTGCGAACAGACAGATTTGGAAATAACAAAACTTCAGAGGGTTGCTATCGGCAACATCAAACTCGGAGACTTGGCTCCGGGCAAATGGAGACACCTGACAAAAACACAGGTTGAATATCTGAAAAAAGCATAAAACTTACAAAAGTGTGCAACTTTTTCCTGCACACTTTTATTTGTTTGAAAATCAAAAAATACATAAACTTTTTACTTAATTGTCTATTTCCCAACCTTGATTGGTAATTTTTGGTAGTTTTGAACTAATTTCGACAGAAAATTTTAGTAATTATTTTGTTCAAGAAAGTATTGCATTATTTGGTAAAATATGGTAATATATATTCAACAAGTTAAGAATAAAGTAAATACGGAGTGTGTGAAAAAATGGAAGAATCAATAAAAATATTAATTGCTGACGAAAATTACGATTTTCGCACAAGCTGCAGGGACAACCTTTCCCGACAGGGGTTTAAACAAATCGACTTTGCATCAAACGGTGAAGATGCTTTAAACAAAATAAGAATTATCCGCCCCGACGTTGTTATAATAGATGCTTGGCTTTCAAAGCTTGACTCTATTAAAGTTATAAACAACGTAAAAGATATGGATAATCCTCCATCTTTTATAGTAGTATCAGTAGTTAACAATCAAAATATTTTTTCAGAAGCTACGGAAGCGGGCGCTGAATACTGTCTCGTAAAACCGCTTGACTTTGCTTCTCTTAAAGAACGCATAATCAGAATCAGCTCCAAAAACCGTTTTAACAAGAATGACGCTTTCGGATACAAAGCCCCGTCTAATCAAATTGATATTGAAACACAGATAACAAAAATTATACATCAAATCGGAGTTCCCGCACACATAAAAGGTTATCAATATCTTCGTACAGCCATTATGATGGCGATTGAGGACAACAACATTATAAATTCAATCACAAAGATCCTCTACCCTTCCGTTGCACAAAAATATTCTACCACTTCATCAAGAGTTGAACGTGCAATAAGACACGCTATTGAAGTTGCTTGGGACAGAGGCGATATCGATACTTTGAACTCTTATTTTGGATACACCATTCAAAATAACAGAGGTAAGCCCACAAACAGCGAATTTATCGCCATGATTGCCGATAATTTGCGTTTGAAAAATAAATTCTCCTAATCTATCCCCTATTTATTCCCCCTTAAAGTTATATAAACTTTAAAAACAAAAAACCGTGCTCCCCTCACGGTTTTTTGTTTTTTTATGCTTTTTTGTTGTCATAGACAAACGATTTCAGAGCGATAACCAAAACGGGAAAAGATATCAATCCCCAGAACCCACATAATTCAAAGCCTATATACATAGCAAACAACGTTGCCAAAGGGTGAAGTCCCAAACTTTTTCCGATGATCTTTGGTTCAAGTATCTCTCTCACAACACTTACAACGGCAAAGATTATCAATAATCCAAAACCTTGATAGTACGATCCTAAAATCAGTTTTACAATAGCCCATGGTATCAACACCGTGCCTACACCTATTACCGGAAGAACGTCAATCAGCGAGGTTATAAACGCCACTGTAAACGCATAGTCGCTTTTTAAGATCAACAATCCTATATATAGCTGTATAAAAGTTATTACCATTGTCAAAAGATAGCCTTTTAACACTCTTTTCCCTACGTTTTTTACTTTCATTTTACCTGCCTTTATTTTATCTTTTACAACACTCGGAAACAGCTTTATAACAGACGAAAAAATCTCATCATAATCTGCGCAAAAATAGTAAGACGCCATAATCAGAATAAGTGATACGAAAAGCGCATTAGGCAATATTGTCAAAAAGGTCTTAAGCATATTGGGAACGTTTGCAGTAAAATTTTCAAGTATATTCGCTGCAAAACCAGTTAACACCTGCACCAACTCTTCTTCGCTTCCAAATCTTTTTATAAAAGGCATTTTTTCTGACGTGTTGTTAAAAAATTCAAGCAGTTTCCCTATCCATTCATCAGAATTTCGACTTATCAGTTCTATAATTCCGCGAAACTCGTACATTAATTTGTCAACTACCCAAAACAGTATTCCGCCTAGCAACAAAAGAACTGCCAAAACTAATACGACACTTATAACTTTTTTTGATATTTTAGTTTTTTTGCTTAAATAAACCGCCATTGGTCTTATTATCAATGATACTAGAAACGCAATTATAAAAGGAAGACATAATTTCAACAAATATTTAAAAAAGATGTATATGACAGCTATACCGAAAATTATATACAAGAAAAGCACAAGTATTTTTTTGTATGGCTCTTTAGGTAAATAATCCATAATTTTTCACCCCCATCTACGTTTATTATATAAATATTCTTTTCTTACTATTCTTTTTTATTTTTAACAATTACAAGAAAAGAATACTTTTTGAATTGCGTACATATAATTATTCATAAAATATTTGAAAAAATGTGTTGTAATTAGGGTATAGTGTATGTTATACTGTTATTTAGTACGCATATACCTTAGAGGAGAATATGTGAAGAAGAATAATTTATTTATTTTTGAGGAACTGTCTTCCATCCCGCTCAAGTATTGCGAACTCTTTGTCACAAAAGATGAACACCGCCACCATTTGTTATATGAGAACTCAAGAAAACAGCTTCTAACCTGTCTTGATTATGCAAATAATCAATTCGTACCACCGATCGACAGAGAAGATATTGCTTCTATAGCGGGTATGTTGCACGATTTGAACAAAGCACTTTATGACCTTATTGTTTTTAAATATAACTACTGCCAAAATTTTGCGGTCGACAATGAGGTAAGATCTATAAGAAATGTTTGTGACCATATTTATTCAATCTTTAAAAACGGCTTTCCGAATAGTTACCGAGAGATCATTGATTTTCAAATCACAAGAGAAAAGCAAAATTATAATATGAATAAATATAACCCTTACGAAATGATTATACGCCACAATTTTGTCGATAAAATCAATATATGTCTTGATAAAGCCGACAAAGTGTTAACATTTACTGCTGTGACGGTAATAAAAAATACATAAAAATTACGGGAATAGAAATATGTTCGGATATGTAAAACCTGATTATCGGGAGCTTAAAGTAAAAGAATACGATCTGTACAAAAGCGCATATTGCGGACTTTGTCGCGTAATGGGCAAGAGATACTCGTATATTTACAAAATGTCTTTGAGTTATGACTTTGTGTTTATGGTACTCTTACGGCTTTACGCATCCCCCGAAAACGTTAGCTTTGCCAAGAAAAGATGTATTGCCCACCCTACGAAGAAAAAAGTTATGATGGAAGAAAATTCGGCGCTGTCACTGGCTTCTGACGTTGGGGTTATTATGCTCTACCACGACTTTTTGGATAAAATTAACGATAAAGACGGATTTAAAAGCTTTATTTGTAAGCTTGTTATGCCGGAGATAAAAAGACTGCATAAAAAAGCTTGTAAAGACGAGAATATATCGGCATTTGATAAATTCGTTGAAGAAAGACTTAACAATCTTTCAAAAATTGAAAAAGACTTTACCCCATCGATCGATATCCCCTCCGAAGAATTCGGTCTTATTCTTGCAGAAGCTCTTTCAATCGGATATGAAGGGGCTAACAAAAGAATAACTTATGAGATAGGTAAAAATATCGGCAAGTGGATATATATTATAGACGCTGTTGACGATATTGACAGCGATGAAAAAAATAAAACGTACAATCCTTTTCTCGCTACTTTCAAAACTGCAGATGAGGCGAAGAAACACGGAGAGATGATATTGACTGCCCTTTTGAATACACTATCAGAAGCGGACAAGGCTTTGTCTCTTTTAGACAATACAGATAGAAACGTATACGAGATACTGTCAAACATAATAAGACTTGGTAATACGAAAATTCAAGAAGATATTTTAAGCAAAAACAATTATCTTGTAAAAAATACGTAACATACAATTGCAAAAAAAGGAGTAATCTGATAATGACTGACCCTTACAAAATACTCGGTGTATCAAAAGATGCATCTGACGAAGAAATAAAAAAGGCATATCGTGAACTTGCACGTAAGTATCACCCCGACAATTATATAAACAATCCCTTGGCTGACCTCGTAAACGAAAAAATGAAAGAGGTTAACGAAGCTTACGACAGAATACAAAAGGAAAGAAGCGAAAACAACCATCAAAACCGTTCTTCCTACGGAAATAACAGTAATAATTCCACTTATTCGGGAGAATATATAAGAATTCGCGAACTCATCAGAGCCAACAGACTTCACGAAGCCGAAACTATGCTTAACTACATCCCTAATCAAGACAGAAACGGCGAATGGAACTTCCTTAAAGGTTGTATTTTGGAAAGAAGAGGCTGGTATTTTGACGCGCAAAAGTTTTTTGAGGCAGCTTGTTATATGGATCCCGACAACTACGAATACCAAGACGCTTTGAATAAGATCAAAAATTCCGCAAACTCTTTTGGCGGTTACCGCGCATCAACAACGGATAGGACAGGCTGTTCTACGTGCGATATGTGCACCACCCTTATGTGCGCTGACTGCTGCTGTGAATGTCTTGGCGGAGACTTTATACGGTGTTGCTGATACAATGAAAAAAAACAAAAATTTTAAGTTTGATATAGCTTTTAAGCAAAAGAGCACGTATAAAAATATATCGGCTGCAAAAAAGATATCATTTTCTTCTATACTGTGTGCCCTCGGTGTTGTAATACTGTTTTTAGGCTCTGTTATTGAAGTTATGGATATTTCCGTGGCAGCAATAGCATCATTTTTAATTATAGTTTCTATGATCGAAATGGGTGGATATATGCCTCCTCTTGTGTATTTGGCTACGTCAACCATATCGTTTTTGCTGTTGCCGACGAAAACGGTCGTTCTTATTTACGTTTTGTTTTTCGGTTTTTATCCAATCCTGAAAAAATATCTTGAAATGCTCCCCCCGCTTATCAGTTGGTTATCAAAACTTTTTGTATTTAACGTAGTAATAACTGTTTATTACTTTTTTGCAAAAGAGTTACTGTTTCCGGGCGTTGAGAATTTAAGTATATACATTATTTTGTTTTTAAACTTTACTCTGTTTCTTTTTGATTTTACCTTAACACTTTTTGTAACGGCATACGTCAGAAGATTTAGAAAGTTACTTAGAATACACCGTTACTTTAAATAATAATTATAAAACACACTGTAAGTTATGTTTATCTTACAGTGTGTTTTTTGTGTTTTACTAACTCTTTTTTCGTTTTTGAATATAATGTAATAAAAGAAATCAGTAAGGAGCGAGAATAAAAATGTGTCAACATAACGCACTGTTAAAGGCACTCGGATTTATCGTATCATCTTTCGGTTGCGGTATACTCTTAGCTTTCTTTCTTCCAACATATTTTTTGGCTATAATTGAAGCTTTGGTCATTATTGCCGCAGGTGTTATCTACATTATTCAAAAATAATTAAAGGGGGCATTTTTTTGAAAATTGTCATAATAAAGTCACCAAAATTTTTTGCACCGATATTACGTAAAATCTTTAAGGTAAAAAAACAGTAATAAAACCTAAAAAAGACACCGAGATTTTTCTCGGTGTCTTTTGATTATTTTATTATTCCCTATCAGTCCAAATCGTCGGGAAGGTCAACTCTGTCGCCGGGGCCTTCTACCGTAGGATTGGATGCTGTAAGTATTGCATTGTTTTCAGAAAACTTTAATACTTCAATCGTGGGAACGAAAAACTGTTCTTTATTCATTGTTATATTCACTCCTCTTCTGAAAACTCTCTTACGCTGCGGGATTTGCGTATGCTATTGCAGCATCGCTATACTTGATAATTGCAGTTACAAGCTTTGCAACCTTGGGATATGCTGTGCTGTTATAATAACTTGCAGCATACGATTCAATGCTGTATCTGTATGTGTTACTGATAGCATTTTCGCCGTCATAAACAGTTGCCAAAATCACATCGGAAACCTGATCAGCATTCAATCCGTCAACGTATACGTAGTATACATTTTCAGTTTCAGTCGCTTCAAACATATCGTATGTGATTTCTGCTACACCTGAATTTGTTTGGTTTATTAACTTAAGCTTAATTGTTTCGGTAATGGGTGAATTCAACGTTACCTTAAATCTCAACATAATTGAGTTCTGGAGTGATACACCGGCACCGATTGTAGCTGTAGGATCAGCAATTGTATCAAACGCCTTATCCTTAACAGATGTGAGAGTACGGAGTTCCTGTGTACCCATAGCTTTCTGAGCATCTGTAAGATCAGCATTTGCAAGGTTTTCAAGATTATAATTTGTAAATTCCTGCGCTGCTGTACCATAGTTCAATGTGTCAACAACAAGTGTGTTGAGTTCGTCGCTTACGTTCTTAGCAAGCAATTCCATGCAGTAGTCTTTTACGCTGTATTCGAATGAATATGCTTCAACTGCTTCTTCACCGTGCATAGCTTTCAATGTAATGGTCATTTCATCGCCCATACCCTGAGGAGCTATTCCCTCGAATGCGAAGTAGTCTCTGTTGTTAACTGCTTTTTCGCCGTCAAATCTTTCTTCAGTAATTGCTGTCAATGTTGTTGTATCATTACCGAATACTACATCTACTGTTGCATTTGTGTATCCGTATTCTGCAAGTATTTCGGGCATTATCTTGATATTCAATATAAGATTGCTTGCGAGTGACAATGATTTGTCAGATACTTTGAATGCGTGATTAAGTGTGGAAGCAAGAGATGTTACAGCACCTTCTGTTACTGTTCCGGACTTGATTGCTACCTTCTGTTTGGGCGAAGCAGGAATGTTTGCTGTTGCATTTCCTACAACACCTTCTTCGTCTACCAAATAGAACTGAAGTGCGTTAGGTGATGTTGATGCTCCGTCAAACTGTGTCAAGTCTGCATAACTTAAAAGCACTGCTGCTGACTTATCTGCTTTTCTTGTAACTATCTTCAAGCCTGTTGTTGCAAGAACGTCTGCTACACTCATCGTAGGATTAACTTCGATTTGTGTCGTATCAAGTGTTGC
>JBGVPD010000042.1:0-54955 GCA_045126815.1 Eubacteriales bacterium | reverse complement strand
AAAAGATCGTGTTTAACGAGATAAATACTCTTCCCGGATTTACTTCTATAAGTCTTTATCCGAAGATGGCTATTGAAAGTGGTTTTACATATAGTGAGATAGTTGACAGAATAGTTCAACTTGCCATTGAAAGCAAAGAAGGGAAATAACCTATGAGTAAGGTCGTTTGGAAAGGCGGAACACTTCTGGCTCCCGTTCCACCCGTTATGGTATCGTGCGGAGATATGGATAACTCCAACATAATTACTATTGCGTGGACGGGAATAATCAATTCAAATCCGCCCAAAACTTACGTATCTATAAGACCGAGCAGACATTCTTTTGAGATAATAAAAAATACAAGAGAGTTTGTAATAAACTTAACACCCTCATCCCTTGTAAAAGAGGCGGATTATTGCGGTATATATACCGGTAAAAAGGTCGATAAGTTTGAAAAATGCAAGTTTACAAAGCTAAAAGCTTCAACTGTTGGCTGTCCTTTGATTGAAGAGTGTCCCATGAACCTTGAATGTAAGGTTACCGATATAGTTGAACTGGGTTCACACTTTATGTTTATTGCAGATATTACTGCCATAAACGTAGATGAAAGTTTGCTTGGGGAAGACGGAAAGTTGCATTTAGAACGTGCAAAACTTTCTGCATTCGCTCACGGTGAATATTTTGAGCTTGGCAAAAAAATAGGTAGTTTTGGTTTTTCGGTTAAGAAGAAAAAGAGTAAAAAGAATTACAATAATAAAAAATGAATAACGGTTCTGCTTATGCGGAACCGTTATTCATTTTTATTTTGTTAATCCCAATCGTGTTTGTTTTTCAAGGTATTGTATATTTCTATGTAGCTTGAATGGCGTTCTTGGGGGATATTGCCATTTTTCACAGCTTCAATAACCTTGCAACCGTCTTCGCGGGTATGAGAACATTTGGTGTATTTACAAGTGCCGAGGTATTCTTCAAATTCTCTGAACGTATATACAAGATCTTCTTTTTTATAAAAATCAAATCGTGTAAAGTCTATCAGACTAAATCCGGGAGTGTCGGCAATAAATCCCGACATTGTTTCGTCATCGGTAAGATAGTCGAGTTTAAACAGTTCAACGTGTCTCGTCGTATGTTTTCCTCTTTCTGTTTTGTGGCTAACGTCGCCCGTTTGAAGAGCAAGTTTGGGGAAGAGGGCATTCATAACCGTTGATTTTCCGACGCCCGATGCTCCTGCAAAGGCTGATATTTTTCCGTTAGCTTGTTGCTTTACAAAATTGATAAGTTCGCCTTTGTCACTATCAAGTCCCGATACAAAGACGGTGAATCCCGATCTTTTATATAATTCGCTTATTCTTTCGGCTTCCTGTTCGTCAAGGTCGCTCTTGCTGACGATTATTACGGGTTCTATTTTGTTGTATTCGGCAATTGATATAAGCTTGTCTGTAATGTTAAGCATTGGCGAGGGTTTAGCCGTTGCAATAACGGTAAACAGTATATCCAAATTTGCAACGGGCGGTCTGATAAGGTGGTTTTTTCTTTCAAGTATCTCTTCGATAACCACACCTGCATCCGATTGTTTTATTATAACGTTGTCACCTGCATAGGGGGTAATTCCGTTATGGCGGAAAAGGCCCTTAGCCTTACAGCTTATCGTGTTACCGTCTTCAAGTAAAATATCATACAGTCCGCCAAGACCTTTTATGATCGTACCTTTTATTAATTCATTCATATACTTTTATCACTTAAACGTATTAAAGTCTATATTTTTGTAACCGTCTTTAAATTCTGCTTGTAAATCGTTTTTTACGTCATCCAATATCTCATAATACTGACTTGTAATAAACTGTGAAAGAATATCGGAATAGTTTTTGTTTACATATTCTTGTTCTATGGGCAGTCTCTTTATAATATGAAATCCGTTTTCGGTGGTTACGATATCGCTTATTTCGCCTATTTCAAGTTCAAAGGCTGTATATTCAAAATCGTTTCTGTATACACCGTGTGTAAAATAGTAACCGTCTTTGTTGTTTTTGAGGTTCGTATCTTTGCTGTATTCTTCTTTTAATGTTTCGAAGTCTTCGCCTTTCTTTAGTCTTTCAAGGACTTTTTTAGCCTCGCTTAACTGAAGCTGCTTATCTGCATCGTTGTCAAAGGTGAACAGTATATGCGTTGCTCTGACGAAATCGTTTTGAATAGCTTTATCCACCGTGTTTTTGTCAGCAACTATAATATTTGAGTCTTCAGCCGTTATATGTTCATATACAAGGGTTTCAAGAGACTGTATTTTGAGAATAAATGTATACAGTTCTTCCGACATATAAGCATCAGCCATTTCTTTTGCAAATTCTTCTTCTGTATAGTTTGCTTTGCTTTCTTCAACTGCGGCTTTTATATATGCGATCTCGTCTTTGGAGAGAGTGATCTCGTATTTATCGGCAAGGGTAAACATACTGTAAGTGCTTTTCAGTGACTCCATAACGTAGTCTTTTATTTTTTCGATATCGTTACCTTCCTTTTGCCAGTAACTGTCGTCGCCGTTATCGTAAAAGAATTTGGTGTTTAAGAAAAGATATCTGTAAAAATCGTGCGTAACGTTATAACCGCCTAAAGTCATAACCACTTTTTTGTCGGACGTTGATACGGGTGGTTCTCCCTTTTTTCTTCCGCATCCGACACAAAATGAAAGACATAATACTGCTGTTAAAAACAGACAAATAAATCTAAACGTCTTTTTCATAACTAAACGAATATCCTCCGTATAAGTAGATTTTTATTTAAGCAAGGCAACTCTTGGGTTACCCGAATAATCTTTTGTTACTATACATTCAAAACCGTGTTCTTTGGCTAAAATTTTAATCTTTTCTTCCTGATCATAGCCTATTTCAAATATAAACATTCCGTCTTCGTTGAGATTGTTTTTGCAGTTTTCTATAATATGTTTATAGAAATCCATACCGTCATATCCGCCGTCGAGGGCGATGGACGGTTCTTTTTTTACGTAATCGTCAAGTTTTTGCATATCTTCTGATGAAATATACGGCGGATTTGATACTATAATATCAAACTTCATATCATTAAGAGGGTTAGAAAAAATATCGGCACATAAAAACTTAATTTGTTCACTAACTCCGTTTATAAGCGCGTTTTCTTTAGCGGCAGATAGGGCGTTTTCTGATATATCAACAGCTATGCATTTAGTTTTAGGTTTTCTTTTCAAAGTTGATATAGCAATACAACCGCTGCCGGTACAGAGGTCGGCAAACGTGGAATTTTCTTTTAAGTTTTCAAGCAGTTTTTCAACCACTCTTTCGGTATCGCATCTTGGGATAAGACAGCTTTCGTTAAGCTTATATCTGTCTCCGCAAAATTCCCATTCGCCAATAATATATGCAGCGGGAACGTTGTTTTCGTATTTTTTTAAAGCTTCCTTTAATTTATTACCCTTAAAAAAGCTTTTTAAAATGTCTATATCATTCATTTGTAGTTTCTTTTTCCGTTTTTTTGTATATTTCGGGGTGGTAAATTTCTTCAGCTTCGGGAAATTCTTCCGGCAAAGCGCACTTAAGTGAAGCGATCGCCACTTCTATCTGGCTTTCGTCGGGTTCTTTCGTTGTAAGTCTTTGCATCCAAAGTCCCGGAGAAGACAAGATTCTTGTAAATAAGTTATCGTGTTTACCCGCAAATCTTATAAACTCGTATCCCAGACCGACTGTAAGGGGAAGCGTCAATATTTTCGATGCGAATTTAAGAATAATATTTGATTTCATAACGGGTATTGAGTATACGACCGATGAAACCAAAATGCTTAACAAAAGTATAACGAATATAAAACTTGTACCGCATCTGGGGTGGAATCTTGTATATTTTTTTACGTTTTCGGGGGTTAATTCCTCGCCGGCTTCGTAACAGAATATCGTTTTATGTTCGGCGCCGTGATATTCAAAAACTCTTTTTATATCCTTCATGAAAGATACTGCCCAAATGTAAAGGATAAAAATACCGATCTTAATTCCGCCTTCAATAAGAGTAGCATACCATTTTGTTTCCTGACCTGCTTTATCAAAAAGCGAAGAAGAAATAAAAAGGGGCAAAAAGAAGAAAAGTCCAACGCCCAAAGCGATTCCGAGAATCATGGCAATAACCATAACAAAATCAAGAAGTGTTTTTCCAAACTTTTCTTTGAGCCAAATTTCAAACTTCGTTTCCTCTTCTTCTATATCGAATGCATCTGCTGATATAGTAAGAGTTTTCATAGACAAAATAAGAGATTCAACGAGATTGACCATTCCTCTTATGATAGGTAGTCCAAAGAATTTATATTTATCTCGTATACTTTTACACTCGTCTTTCGTAACCCTTATCTGCTCGTCGGGCATACGTACGGCAAGAGCATATTTGTCTTTGTTTTTCATCATAACGCCTTCTATTACGGCCTGTCCGCCGACAGAACCGAGACGGCAATTTTTTTCTGCCATTTTTTATAACCTCATTAATATGCAAAATTTCAATAAATATGGGGAGACATCATATCCAGTATATGTTATTATATCACAGCATTTTCAAAAAGTATATAATATTTTGTAAATAAACTATAATAGTTAGCTGTTTCAATTGACAAAACGAAGAAGATTTGATAAAATGATTGTATATGTAAATGTGTATATTTGGCGAAAAATGCTGATATTATATATGCGAAATGAAAGGGAATATGATTATGGCAACAAAAGCTAAAAAAACGGAATCGGTAGGACAGATTCAGGATAAGGAAGCGAAGAAAAAGGCGCTTCAAACGGCTCTTTCACAGATCACAAAAGACCACGGCGTAGGCTCGATTATGAAATTGGGCGAAAATACGAATATGAACGTTACTGCAGTTTCGACAGGCTCGTTATCTCTTGACTTGGCTCTTGGGGTAGGCGGTGTTCCGAGAGGCAGAATTATTGAAATATACGGTCCGGAAGCATCGGGTAAGACTACTCTTGCTTTGCACGTTGTTTCCGAGGTGCAAAAGACGGGTGGAACTGCGGCATATATTGACGTTGAAAATGCTCTCGATCCTCAGTATGCAGGGGCTATCGGCGTTGACGTAGACGAGCTTCTCGTTTCGCAGCCCGAAAGCGGAGAGGCTGCTCTCAGTATTCTTGACGCACTCGTACGTTCGGGCGCTGTTGACGTTGTTGTAGTTGACTCGGTAGCGGCTCTCGTTACACAGCAGGAAATAGACGGAGACATTGGTGACGCGCAGGTTGCCGGACAGGCAAGACTTATGTCACAGGCTTTACGTAAACTTTCCGGTTCTATTGCAAAATCAAACTGCGTTGTAATATTTATTAACCAGCTTCGTATGAAGATAGGTGTAATGTACGGTAACCCTGAAGTAACTTCGGGCGGAACTGCGCTTAAATATTACGCTTCCGTAAGAATTGATATAAGAAGAGTTGAAACACTTAAAAACGGTACCGAATCTTACGGTAACAGAGTTAAGTGTAAGATAGTTAAAAACAAGGTAGCTCCTCCGTTTAAGGTAGCTGAATTTGATATTCTTTACGGTAAAGGTATATCGAAGTCCAGCGAACTCGTTGAGGTAGGCGTTGATATGGGCATAATAGAAAAGAGCGGAGCTTGGTTCTATATTGACGGCAACCGTCTTGCTCAGGGTAGAGACAATGCGCGTCAAGCGTTGGAGGATAACCCCGAATTGTTTAAATTGGTTGAAGACAGAATTATTGAAAGATTTAAGAACGGTGACAACGGGCAGTCTGACAATATCGATCTTGACGAAGAGTTTGACGTGTCGGTAGCCGACCTTGAAAATCTGTAATATATGAAGACTCTTGAAGATTTTGGAATCGAAGTGGAGAATTTGACAGAGGACGACACTTCGTTTGACAAAGATGTAAACAAGGTTATGGAGTCGGCATCCAATATACTCGTTTTTGCTGACAACACCGAGAAAAGTTTACGAGTAAAGCTCGAAAGAAAAGGTTTTGAGAAAGAGGCTATAGATGCTGCAGTTGACAAGCTGAAAAATGCAGGTCTTATAAACGACGCAAGGCTTATGCGCTCTTTCACCGAATATTTGGCAGATAAAAAACTGTACGGAAAAGCGAGAATTAAGCTCGAACTTCAAAAAAAAGGATTTGAAAAAAATCTTATCGGCGAAGATTTTAACGAGTGTATATCGGATATTGATTTTAGCGAAAATTGTGTAAAACTATTGAAGAAAAAACGATTGGCAGACAAAATACGTGACAGCAAGACCGCAAGAAAAGTAACGGCATTTTTATCACGTTACGGATACGGTTATGCCGAAATAAAATACGCATATACGAGGTTGCTTGAAGAAAATGAAGAAGACTAAGATAGGTTTTATTTCACTCGGTTGTCCGAAAAATCTTATTGACACCGAAATAATGCTGAATGAGCTTTATACCGCGGGATATGAAATAACTCCCGAGGAAACTGAAGCTGATATTATAATAATAAACACGTGCGCTTTTACGGAGAGTGCAAAACAGGAGTCCATCGACAGTATACTTGATGCTTCTTGGCTAAAAAAACACTCTTCTTGCAAGGGGATCGTTGTTACGGGATGTTTAGCTGAGAGATATCGCGGAGAGGTATTAAAAGAAATACCCGAATGTGATGCGATACTGGGAGTTGCTTCCATTCACGATATAGTTGATGCAGTAAAGAGTGTTGAAAAGAAGAAGCCTTTTGAAAAATACGGCGACATTGACAATTATGAAATAGGCGGAGACAGACTTGTAACCACTCCCGAATATATGGCATATTTGAAAATTGCCGAGGGATGCGACAACAAGTGCGCGTACTGCGCAATTCCTTCCATTAGAGGCAAATTCAGAAGCAGAACGATGGAGGATATTATAAAAGAGGCAAAGAACCTTGAAGGTTTGGGAGTTCTTGAACTTACTCTCGTAGCGCAGGATACGACGAGATACGGTGTTGATCTTTACGGTGAATATAAACTTGCCGAGCTTATACGCAAGATAACACAAGAAACAAACATTCCTTGGATAAGACTTTTGTATTGCTATCCCGACAAGATCACCGACGAGCTCGTAGAAGAAATTAAAACAAACGACCGTGTGGTTAAGTATATTGATATGCCCATTCAGCATATATCGGAAAACGTGTTGGCGAAAATGAACCGACACGGAGGACAGAAGGCTATAAAGAGTGCGGTTAAGAGATTGCGCGATGCTATTCCTGATATAACCTTGAGAACGACTGTTATAACAGGATTCCCCGGTGAAACGGAAGAAGATTTTACAGAACTTTGTGAGTATCTTAAAGAGACAAAGTTTGAAAGACTCGGCGCATTTACATATTCCAGAGAAGAGGGAACTCCGGCATACGATTTTGAAGACCAGATCGACGAGCAGACAAAACAAGACCGAAGCGATATCATAATGGATATGCAATATGACATAAACACTGAAAACAATGAAGCAAAGATCGGAAAGGTAATAAAGGTTCTTTGTGAAGGTTTTGATCCCGTTTCGGGAGCTCATTTCGGAAGAAGCCAAGCTGATGCACCCGAAATTGACGGAAAGATATATTTCACCTGTGGCAAGAGACTTCCGGAGGGTAAAATATACAACGTAAAGATCACCGACGTTCTTGATTACGATTTGATTGGAGAGACGATGTAATGAAAATGAATCTTCCTAATAAGTTAACGGTTTTGAGAATGGTACTTATACCTTTCTTTATGGTAATAATAATGTTTCCGGTACTCGGGCAATTCTGGTCAAGAATAGCAGCTGCGGCGATATTCGGATTAACGGCTCTTACCGATATGCTCGACGGAAAGATTGCAAGAAAATACAATCTTATAACAGATTTCGGTAAATTCCTTGATCCTGTTGCAGACAAGCTTATGACTATCGGCGGATATATTGCTCTTTTAACAACTATGACACAAGACAAAGTTATGTTTATGATCTTTGCATGGGCAACGTTTATCGTTATTCTTCGCGAGATCGCAGTAACGTCACTCCGTATGATTGCATCAAGCGGTTCATCGGTGGTTATAGCGGCGGCATATTTGGGTAAGGTAAAGACGGTTTCTCAGATCGTATGTATTCTTGTTATGATTCTTGAACCTGCATTTTTTGCAAATACGTTTATAGACAACTACCACGTATTGAGCTATGTATCAATAGCGTTTATGGTGTTTATGACGATATGGTCGGGACTTGATTATCTTAAGGCGTACTGGCCTCTTCTCGATCCCGAAAAATAAAAAATAGGATAAAAATAGCATAAGAAAACAAAAAAGACATAGTCTTCAAACGAAGATTATGTCTTTATTTTTATGCATTTTTTACGGTATCAGCTTTCTGATTTCTCAAAGGCGTTGGCGGCAATATCTTGCGGTTTTTCTCCTTTGTATACTACGTCAATTAAACTGAGACAGTTTGCAAAAGCTTGTTGTTCTATTTTTTTAACCGAGCTTGGAATTGTGACTTTTTCGAGGTTTATGTTTGAGAAAAAAGCGTGTGCTGATATAGTTGTTACGGTATCAGGGATTGAATATTCTTTTTCAGTCGATGCCTGAGGGTAAAACAAGATAGTAGTTTTATCTTTGTTAAACATAACTCCAAAACCGTCTGAAGAATAGTTTTGGTTTTGGCTGTCTACCGTAAATCTATTCAAGTTTGTACACATATAAAAGGCTGAGCTGCCTATAGTTTCGGTTGATGACGGAATAGCTATCTCTGCAAGAGAGGTGCACCAACTGAATGCTGAGTCGCCTATTTGTTTTACCGAATTGCCAAGGTCTATTTTATTGATCATAGCTTCATTGAAACAAAAAGCTCCGATGATTTCGAGTTTATCATTAAATAACGCGCTCTTTATTCCGCTTTTTTGGAATGCGTAACTTTTAATTGTACTTATATTTGGGGAGAATGTAATGCTTTTAAGATTGCTTGTTTTTTCAAAGGCATAGCTTTCAACGGTTGTAACTGTATCGGGCATTACATAACTTGCTCTTTCGCTTCCTATTGGAAACTGAATGATTTTTGTTTGTTCTTTATCCAAAAGAACACCGTATTTATCTGAAGAGTAATATTTGTTGTTATCATCTACTGATATTTCTTCAAGGGAAGTGCAACCGTTAAATGCGCACAGACCGATTTTTTCGACACACTTTGGAATGTAGATCTTTTTTAGACCTCTGCAACTTGAAAATGCAGTGTTTCCTATTGTTTTAAGAGACGAAGGAAGAATAATTTCTTCAAGTCCTATACAATATTCAAATGCTTTTTCTTCAATAGTATTTAAAGTGTCGGGCAATTTAATATTCTTGATTTCATATTGGTGGGAAAAAGCTTGTCTTCCGATCTTGTTTACCGTATATTCGCCGACCTTTTCGGGAATCACAACGTCTGTATCTGTGCCTCCATAGTACAAAAGCGTAGCCGACTTTGTTTTTGAATCAAATTCATAAGCAAAGTCGCCGTTTTCTGATTTTGGATCACGTTTACAAGAAAAGAGTAAGCAAAAAGCAAGTAAAATAATAAGTGAAATTATATATTTTTTCATTTTAACCTCATAAAAAAACGTAAAAGTTATTCAACAATATTGAAGTAACCGTTAAATAATCTGCGTAGGGTGATACCGACTTCGTTACTGCCGCCTGCCTGTTCGATTACGCAAGTCGCAACGATTTCGGGTTTGTCATAAGGAGCAAATGCCATAAATATACCGTTGTTACTCTTGTTTTTTCCAACCTGAGCAGTACCTGTCTTTCCGCCGATCTCCATAGGATAGTTGGCGAATACGGGAGCTGCGGTACCGTTTTCCATAACGTTTTTCATACCGATTTTTAATGTATCGAGCGTTTCGCGAGAGAGTTGAACTGTGTTAAGAACGTTAGATGTCGATTGATAAATAATTTCATTTGAGCCGAACTCTTTTACACTGTGGAGAATATGAGCTTGGTATCTGTTTCCGCCGTTAACTATGGAAGAAAGGTACATTGATATTTGAAGGGGAGAAAACATATTGTCTGATTGGCCGATTGCCGCCTGTACCGTATCGCCCGGTACCCAAAGTTTGTTGACAGAAGAACTGTACATAGGCCCTGCAAGAATACCTTTTGATTCGGGGAGTTCAATTCCCGTATATTCACCGAGACCGAGGCTCTTACAGTAAGCGTTCATCTTTTCTATTGTAAGCAATCTTCCCGTTTCGTAGAAGAAATAGTTGCAAGAATGCTGTATTGCAGATATTACGTTTAAGCTTCCGTGTCCGTATCCGTGAGAGGTGTATATCCAACATTCAGGCTGAAAGTCTTTGTAATACTTGTATACACCGCTGTCAAATATTTTTGTATCTCTGTTTATAATACCGTTTTCCAATGCTGCCGCCGCAACGCTTATCTTAAACGTGGATCCCGGTTCATACGTTCCGAGCAGAGCGCGGTTAAAGAGAGGATTATTAGGGGTATTAAGAAGATTGTTATATTCTTTTACGTAGGTGGTCAGATCAAAAGTGGGATTGGATGCTAATGCATATATCTCGCCGTTGTTTGGGTTAACGAGGGTAGCGGCACCCGAAGATACGTCTTCGCCTATATATTTTGGAATATCAGCGTTTTTATCTAACTCTCCCTGCTCGGTGGTGTGTTTAAGCGTTTCTTCTTTTATCTTGTTTTCTGCCGTTTCTTTTATATAAGAAATGTTATATTCCAAAGAATCTTCGGCTATTTTTTGAAGATCTATGTCTATTGTCAGATAAACGTCTTTTCCGGAAACGGGTTCTTTTTTATAGTATTCATCAACGATATTACCGTTTTTGTCTTCTACGATAACCAGTATGCCGTCAGTACCTTTTAAATATTCTTCAAAAGCCTTTTCAGCTCCGTCGATGCCAACGAAAGCGTCCATAGGATACCCTTTTGAAATATAGTACTCTAATTCGTTTGCGGGGATTTTTCCCGTTCTTCCCAAGATGTGACTTGCATATCCGGGATAATTGTATACTCTTGTTGCCGTTTTTTCTATTTCTACGCCGTTAAGGTTGGATTCTTTAATTGCCGTTAGGACCTTTGTGGAAATATTTGTATATAGTGTAAAGGGATTAAGTGAACTGAAATTCATTCTTTCGAGTTCATAGCGGACTGACATAAGTTTGGTTGCTTCTTCTTCGGTGTAAATAAGATTATTATCCTCGTCTGTCAAACCGTATCTTTTTTCCAAAAAGCTTATAAGATCAGTACATTCGGTAGATCTCGGAAGACTGAATTTGTCCATCATTTTCATAAAGCTTTTGTATTCTGTGCTGTCTAAATTATAATCCTTATAGCACGGTTCTGAATACACGTTAGAAATAGGGAAAAGTGTTTCTGTGTTCTGATCTGCTATATCAAATACACATAGGAGAGTTTCGTTTATTTTTGAGTTATTTCTTGGAAAATCATTTCCGTTGAGACGTATATTGTACGTGTAGTTGTTTGATACCAGTTTTTTTCCGTTTCTGTCGTATATTTCCCCTCGCATAGCCTTTACTGTTACAGTTCTTGTAAACAGGTCGGATGAATCTATGGTTTTTGGGGCATTTATTTGCAAATAAATTATTCTTGCAAGAAAACCTAGACAAACAACTATAAAGAGAATGGATAGTAAAATATATCTGAAAGGGGATCTAACGTTCTTTTTCAATACAAGCCACCTCGTTTTCTTGCAATATTAAGGGGGATGTCAAACAGTTTTACCAATAAGAATACTAAAATACACGCAACAAGGTTATATACGTATTCGGGTAAGATCGTATGGAGTAAAAGCTGACCTAGATTTATGCTTTCGAAATAAGCGATTATGTGGTTAACAAAAGATATCACTTCTCTCAAAAAACACAATGCAGGAAGACATAAAAGAAATGCGAAAAACTTTTTTTCATTTTTAGCGTTATTTCCGATGATGCCGCAGAAATAACCCGTTAACGTATAGAAAAGCGGCAACAAAGAAACACCGACACTGCCCAAAGCGTCGGTAAAAAGCCCTGAAAACAAACCGAACAGAGCTGCGTATTTTTCTCCGCGATAGATGCCTATACAGCAAACTGCGCCCAACATCAGATCGGGCAATACGTTATGTAAGGAATAGCGGTATATAAAAGTTGTTTGTAATACTGTTAAAAGTATCAGTAAAGCACCGTAGACGATAGAATCAAATACGTAGCCTATTTTTAAAAATTTATTCATAGACGTTTTCAAATTCGGTAATTATCATTACCTTTTCAACTTCCTTAAGATTGACCGAAGGTTTTATATAAGCTGAATATTCTCTTGAAATGGGATCGACCGAAATTGAGTCAACAGTTCCCAATAAAAGACCTTTCGGGTATTTTGAACTGTCCGAAGATGTTATAATTCTGTCGCCAACTTGTATGTCGGCATTTTCGGGAAGGTACGATAAAACACACATACCTTTTTCCGAAGAAGAAAACGTACCTGTTGATATACCCATATCTCCCGTTCTTTCGATAATAACACCGATAGAAACTTTCGGTTCAATTATTGAAGATACCTTTGACCAAGTAAGTCCCACTTCAGTGACACAGCCAATAAGTCCAAATTCGTTTATAACGGGCATACCCGGTTCAATTTTGTGATGTGAACCTTTGTTTATAGTATATATTTCGGTATGGTTGACCGACTGTCTGCCCGTAACTAAAGCGTCGGAAAAAACAAAATCCGTATGCTCGTCCTTGATGCCAAGGTATTTTTTTAAGATTTCATTTTCTTCAAGAGCAAGCATAGCTTTGGAAGACTCTTCTTCTTTTTTTGCTAACTCAAGTTTTAGATTTTCGTTTTCCTTTTTTAAAGCTTCAAAGTCTTTTTTTGAAGAGAAAATATTATCTACTCCATCAAAAGCGTTGTCCACCGCCTTTTGAATGGGCGTTAAAACAATACCTATGGCATTTCTGACATAAGAGGTATACCCAAGGGCAGACATGAACGACGTTGTGCCAACGAGCAAAAGTGCTATTACTATAAGCACAATCATAAATTTGTTTTGAAAAAGGTCTTTCAATTTATATTTTCTCCTAAATGAATTACTTTTCGTTAAATATAACTATTTCGGGGAATAGGTCGATTACTTTTTGTATACCTTCAACACAGCAGTCGAGAGCGTTTTCCGCTACGTTAACATCGAAGCCGAACAGTTTTGTGAAGTATTCTTTTATTCCGTCAAGCAGAGCTCCTCCGCCCGACAGAGTCATACCGTAATCGTGAATGTCTGCCGACAATTCCGGGTGAAGCTTCTCGAGAGTAGATTTTATGCAGTAAACGATGTGTGAAAGCTGTTCTTCAATGGGTTCTTTTAGTTCGGTGTTTTTTATTTTAAACGTAGCCGGAAGACCGGTAAGGGCATCTTTTCCGTTTACGTCAAGAGATTTTTCTTCGGCGTCGGGGTTGACCGTACCAATCTCGCGTTTTATTTTTTCTGCATCGGTTATGGTAATAATGAGATTGTATTTTCTTTTCAGGTAGGACATTATAGCTTCGTCGATCTCGTCTCCGCCTACTCTTACAGAGTCGGCATGTACTATTCCGCCAAGGCTCATTACTGCAACATCGGTAGTTCCGCCGCCGATATTTACTATCATATTACCTCTTGGCTCTTCAATGGGAAGTCCTGCGCCTAAAGCCGCTGCAAAGGGAGACGGGATTATAGCAACGCTTCTTGCTCCGGCTTCTGTAATCGCCTCTTCGAGAGCTCTTTTTTCAACTTCAGTTATTCCGTGAGAGACGGTCAAAACAACGTTGGGGCGGTTAAGACTGCCTTTACCTGCGCTTCTCATTATAAATCCGTGAAGCATAGCGACCGTAATATCGAATTCTGCGATAACGCCGTCTTTTATGGGACGGTAAACGGTCGTATTCAAAGGTTCGCGTCCTAACATTTCGTAAGCGTCTTCGCCAAAGGATATAACCTTGCTTTTTTCTTCGTCTATAGCAATTATGGAGGGTTCTCTTATAACTATCCCTCTGCCTTTTCTGTATATGTACGTATTTGATGTGCCTAGATCAACACCGATAATTTTTGCCACGTTGCCACCTCTTTTATCTTAATCTAAATTGAATAAGTCGATGTTAAATTCCCGAAGAACAGTATTACGAAGCAAAAGAACGGGAAGTCCTACGACGTTATTCAGATCGCCCGTTATTTTCTCTACGAAATACGAGCCTTTTTCCTGAATGCCGTATGAACCTGCTTTGTCCTTGTATTCTCCGGTTGACAGATATCTGTCGATTTCTTTATCTGTAATATCTCTGAATTTAATTTGTGTTTTTTGATATGCCGAAACGACTTTTCCGTTAAAAATAGCGGCAATTCCCGAATATACCGCGTGATTCGTTCCGCTCATGCTTTTCAGCATTATTTTGGCATCTTCGTAATCTTTCGGTTTGCCCAAAATTTTATCGTTAAGAGCAACTACCGTATCTGCCGATATTATAAGAGTATCGTCAGCATTTATATTTTTGTAAGCTTCCATAGCTTTTCTTTTTGCCAAAAGCTTTACAAGTGTATGGGGTTTGTATTCTTTGTTAACGTTTTCGTCGGTATCGCCAAGCCAAAGAGAATATTTTATTCCCAGTTCGTTAAACATCTTTTGTCTTCTGGGAGATTTTGATGCCAATACTATCTTCATTGTGTTTTCCTTATCTTTTGTAGATATATTTTGCAACTATAAGCGAAAGGGTGATAGCAAAAATAGTTGCAACGTTCAAACTTACGCTTATGCCGAAAGTTAGGTTGATAAGCTTTAAGTCTAAGATAAGCGGAGACGTCATTCCGAAATTCAGTCCGTAAGAAAGCCATTTTAAAGCGGCTATTCCTTTTGTGAATTCTGCAGTCATCATACCGATTACAATTCCGCAAAGTACGGGAAAACCTGTGTATTTAATAAATTTCATCATAATGTCGATACCCAATCTTTACACTTTTATTTTAATTCTTCAAGCTGTTTTTTTAATTTTTCGTTTTCTTCTAAAAGTTTATTTCTTTCGTCGAGGTAGTCCAAAGCGCACAGTAAAAGAGCCTCGCTTTTTGAACATGATGTAGACGAAATGACAAGGTCGCTAACCCTCTTTTCAAGAAGTCTGCCAAGACCTCTTACATAACCGGGATCGTTGTCCGTTACTACCGTTATTCTTACTCCCGATACAACTAATGTTATTTTTTCTTTCATAATATTTGTTTCTCCTGCTCATTTATATAAAGAATTATTTAAATCCCCTTGAAAAAAATCATGGATTATAATATAATACCATTATAATATATTTTTCATTAGATTAAAAGGGTTTTTTAAAAAATTTTTGTTGGAAAGAAAATACACGTTATGGAAAAAGTAAAAAATGCAAAAAGAATAGTAATAAAAGTCGGTTCCTCAACATTGACTTTTGAAAACGGTAAGCTTAATCTTCAGCGTTTGGAGAAGATGTGTAGAGTGTTGAGTGATCTGAAAAATACGGGAAGAGAAGTTGTACTTGTTTCGTCCGGCGCTGTAAGCGCGGGGATAGGTAAGCTTAATCTTGACAGAAGACCGTCTTCGGTTGAAGAAAAACAGGCGTTGGCGGCGGTAGGTCAGGGTGTGCTTATGATGATCTACGAAAGATTTTTCGGAGATTACGGTCATACCGTAGCTCAGATACTTCTTACCCGTGATATAGTAAAAAATGAGATATCAAAAACGAATGCAGAAAATACTTTTGCAACTCTTTTGAAAATGGGTTGTATTCCGATAGTAAACGAGAACGACACCGTTGCTTTTGATGAGATCAAATTTGGTGACAATGATACTTTGTCGGCATACGTATCCGTATTGGCAAATGCGGATCTGCTTATAAACATGAGTGATACAGACGGATTTTACGACAGCGATCCGAGAACCAATCCCAATGCTAAGATGCTTAAGAGAATAGAAAAGGTAGACGAAGCATTGTATTCATGCGCTGACGGAGCAGGTTCTGCAAGAGGAACGGGCGGAATGACGTCAAAACTCCATGCGGCAGAAATTGCCTGCTCAAACGGAATACCTATGATGATAGTAAGCGGAGAAGATTTTTCGATACTTTATGAAATGTTGAATGACGGAATTCAGCACGGTTCGTATTTTGAGCCCTTTACAAAATAATTATCAAGGATAAAGGTTATGGAATTCACAAAAGAGATATACGAATACATAGAGGGGTTGTGTAAATCGGTAAAGAACGCCGAAAGGTCAATTGCCGACAGTTCGCTTCCTCAGAGAAATAACGTTCTTATAAAGATCGCGCAGAAAATTCTTGAAGAAAAGGACAAAATATTAGCGGCAAATGCGATAGATGTTTCAAGCGCTGCCGAAAACGGTGTTATACCGACTATGATAGACCGACTTACGTTAAACGAGAGCAGAATAAAGGGTATAAGTGATGCTTTGCTTGAACTCGTGGGACTTAAAGACGTTCTCGGTTGCGGCGAGGTATGGACAAGACCGAACGGGATCGAAATAAAAAGAATAAAAGTGCCGCTTGGGGTTGTTGCAATTATATTTGAAGCTCGTCCCAACGTTACCGTTGATGCGGCGGCTCTTTGTATAAAGACGGGTAATGCTGCAATATTGCGCGGCGGAAAAGAGGCTATAAACACAAACAGAGTGTTCGTTTCTATTATGAAAGAGGCTATGGCGCAAGAGGGAATATGCCCCGATGCTTTGGCGCTTGTCGATAATACCGACCGTGAAGGCGCATCTGTTCTTATGAGTATGCGTGAATATATAGACGTGCTTATCCCAAGAGGCGGAAAAGGACTTATAAAGAACGTAGTTGAAAATGCAAAGATGCCCGTTATTGAAACGGGGGCAGGAAACTGTCATCTTTACGTTGATAAAGACGCCGATATAGATATGGCTGTAAAAGTGGCTTCCAATGCTAAAAATCAACGTCCTTCCGTTTGTAATGCGATTGAAACTTTGCTTGTTCATTCGGCTGTGGCTGATGAGTTTTTGGTTAAGTTTGAAAAAGAATCGGAAAAATACGAACTTGAGATTCGCGGTTGTGAGAATACAAGAAAAATATTACCTGATGCATTGTGCGCTACCGACGAAGACTATGCGACCGAATATGACGATTATATAGTTGCCGTTAAGGTTGTTGAAAACGTTGAAGAGGCAGTTAAGCATATTAATAAGTACAATACCAAGCACAGCGAGGCTATTATTACGAATAATATAGAGACTGCCGAGTATTTCAAAAAGACGGTAGATGCGGCGGCGGTATACGTAAATGCTTCGACAAGATTTACCGACGGAAATGAATTCGGATTTGGTGCGGAAATAGGTATATCAACACAGAAACTTCACGCAAGAGGACCTATGGGACTTGATGCTTTGACAACGGTTAAATATATTATTTCGGGTAACGGTCAGATAAGATGACGTTAGATGAAAGACTCACAAAAAAAGCATATACGGTTACGGATAGATTAAAAGAAAAGTATTCGTCGGAATGTGCTTTAGAGTATCAGAACGAAGCTTGGAAACTGCTTGTGTTGGCAAGGCTTTCTGCGCAGTGTACGGATAAGAGAGTTAATATTGTTGCAAAACCGCTTTTTGAAGCTTTTCCCACCGTTAAGGATATGGCTGACTGTGATGTGGAAACGCTTGAAAATATAATCAAGCCGTGTGGACTTTACAGAATGAAAGCTAAGGAAATAAAAGCTTCGTGTAAGATGCTTTTAGAAAAGTTTTCAGGGGAAGTTCCCGATAATATGGAGGATCTGTTGCTTCTTCCGGGAGTTGGAAGAAAGATCGCCAATTTGATTATAGGGGATATATACGGTAAACCTGCTATCGTTGCAGATACCCATTGTATAAGGATATCGGGCAGATTGGGATTTACGGAACAGGATGAAAAAAATCCTTTTAAGGTTGAGAAGACTTTGAAAAAATATGTTCGCGAAGAAGAACAGTCGGATTTTTGTCACAGAATAGTTCAGTTCGGCAGAGACGTTTGTACGGCACGTTCACCGAAGTGTAGCGAGTGTTTTCTTTCCGACGTTTGCGATGCTTACGGAAAACAGAATAAATAACAGAAAATAAAAGGGGAGTTTTGAGGTTGAACTCTCCTTTTTGTTGTGCTGTCGGTAATGATGGAAAATGATTATAATTATATTGACAAAGTGTTTGTTTTTGTGATATAATTAACGCAGTATAGCTTTCTTTTTATGCTATGGCGGGAGGTGGAGTATATGTCGTGTAAGGTTGTGATGGTTACATCGTTTAAAGGCGGTGTCGGAAAATCCACCGTAGCGGCTAATCTTGCGCTCCGACTTGCCGTAGGAGGAAAAAGAACGTTGCTTTGCGATTGCGATTTCAGAATGAGAAGTCTTGATATACTTTTGGGGCTTGAGAATGAGATCGTTTATGATGCGGGAGACGTTTTGTCCGGTAAGGTGGATATTAAGAAGGCTGTGATATACGATGCCCGCGAAGGTAATTTGATGTTTTTACCTGCACCTTTTAACTATCAAGAAGGGGTGGATAAAGAGAAGTTTGCATCTTTGATCGAAGAGGCAAAGGAAGAATTTTCTTTGGATTACATAGTTCTTGATACACCGGGAAGCTCGGGGCAAGAGTTTTCAGCGGCGGCATATTGCAGTGATATGGCGTATATCGTTGCAACACATTCTTTCCCATCGATAAGAGCGGCGGAATGCACGGGAAAAGAACTTGAAGAGCTTGGAGTGGGCGACAGAAAACTCATAATAAATTTGTTTGATACGACAGGCCGTTTTAGTGATAAAAAACCTACTGTCGTGGATATAATAGATAAGACGAACTTAAAGCTTATCGGTATAGTGCCCTATGATGCACGTCTTGTATTGATGCAGGATAACGGTGAAATGATAGATACCGTTAAGGAATGTAATATAGCCAAGGCGTTCAGCAATATATGCAAAAGAACAGAGGGGAAGAACGTTCCTTTGTTTACGGGCTTTAAGAGTATAAACAGAAGAAAATTGTTGAATAATTGAGTTATTCGACATTAAGGGTTAACCTTTAGGAGAACTGTAAGGAGGAAAAAATGCAAATAGCAATTATTGCAGGGGAAAAGAAAAAGGAATTAATGGCTCAGTTTTGTATAGCGTACTGTGGCATATTGAGCAAACACGATCTTTTTGCAACGGGTACGACGGGAAAATATATTTCCGAAGCAACGGGACTTGAGATCGAATGTCTTCTCACGGGACAGCAGGGCGGAGCTGAACAGGTAGCATCGCGTATATCCTACGATGAGATCGACTTGCTTTTGTTCTTCAGAGATTCCGATTACAACTTTGAAAATGACAACAACCTTGTAAGATTGTGTGATATTCATAACGTTCCGTTGGCAACCAATATCGCAACAGCAGAGGTTTTGGTTCGTGCGCTTGACAGAGGGGATCTCGATTGGAGACAGATAGTTAACCCCAAGTATGCAAGAAAGTAATTATAAAAATTAATTATATATTTCAGACGTTTGATGAAAAAAATATATCCGTAAGGTCTATATGCAGAGAGTCGGTGGTTGGTGCGAACTGATAAGATTTAGCGGGTGTTTTCCGTTTTCAGAGTCTGCCGGTGTGATGAGCATCGGAGGGGGCGCCCTTTACAGCGCGGAAACAGTAAATGTTTCAAGAGAGGCGTTTATTAAAACGCAATACGGGTGGTACCGCGGAGCTTTCCGTCCCTTATGAGTCTTAAGGCTTTTTGGCTTTATGGCTTTGTTTTGATTTTGAGGGATACGGAATGCTTTTTTTGTTTTCGTAAAAAAGAATGGAGGATCATATAAATGTTAGACATTAAATTTTTAAGAGAAAATCCGGAAATAGTAAAGGAAAATATCAAGAAGAAATTTCAGGATGAAAAGCTCGTGCTTGTTGACGAAGTTATCAAGCTTGACGTTGAAAACAGAGAGGCAAAGGCTAAGAGAGACTCTTTGAGAGCTATGAGAAACAGTGTCAGCAAAGAGATCGGAAAGCTTATGGCGCAGGGCAAAAGAGACGAGGCTGAGGCTGCAAAGAAGCAGGTAAGCGATGCTGCGGGCGAGCTTTTAGAACTTGAAAACAAGATAGAAGAGCTTGAAAATGAAGTAAAGAATCGTATGATGGTTATACCGAACATTATAGACGATTCAGTACCGATAGGAAAAGATGATTCTGAAAACGTTGAAGTAATGCGTTTTGGTGACCCTGTTGTTCCCGAATTTGAAGTTCCTTATCACGTTGATATTATGGAAAGACTTAACGGTATTGACCTTGACAGCGCGAGAAGAACGAGCGGTAACGGTTTCTACTATCTGTGCGGAGATATAGCAAGACTTCACTCTGCAATCATATCATACGCGCGTGACTTTATGATCGACAAGGGATTTACTTATTATATTCCTCCCTTTATGATCAGAAGTGATGTTGTAACGGGTGTTATGAGTTTTTCCGAAATGGAAAATATGATGTACAAGATCGAGGGCGAGGACCTTTACCTTATAGGTACGAGTGAACACTCAATGGTAGGTAAGTTTATCAACACGATCACAGATGAAGCTGAACTTCCCAAGACCATGACGAGTTATTCTCCCTGCTTCAGAAAAGAGGTTGGAGCTCACGGTATAGAAGAAAGAGGCGTATACAGAATTCACCAGTTTGAAAAACAGGAAATGGTTGTAATCTGCAAACCTGAAGAGAGCATGGAATGGTTTGAAAAGATGTACACATATACCGTTGAATTCTTCAGAAGCCTTGATATTCCCGTAAGAACTCTTGAATGTTGTTCGGGAGATTTAGCTGACCTTAAGGTTAAGAGTATTGACGTTGAGGCGTGGTCACCCCGTCAGCAGAAATATTTTGAAGTTGGAAGCTGTTCGAACCTCGGTGATGCTCAGGCAAGAAGATTGGGTATCAGAATCAGAAGAAAAGAAAAGGATAATTACTTCCCCCACACACTTAACAACACTGTTGTTGCTCCTCCCAGAATGCTTATTGCTTTCTTGGAAAACAACCTTCAGGCAGACGGAAGTATTTCAATTCCCGAACCCCTTCGTATGTATATGGGCGGCAAGGATAAGATCTGCTAAAATAATCAGATAAAAATAAAGAGAACAATACAGTTTAAAAGCTGTTTTGTTCTCTTTT
Organism: Eubacteriales bacterium; assembly: GCA_045126815.1. Classification (GTDB taxonomy): domain Bacteria; phylum Bacillota; class Clostridia; order Oscillospirales; family CAG-272; genus RGIG1995. The sequence goes on along the minus strand of JBGVPD010000042.1, from coordinate 33,788 downwards.
GTTTTTTTGTTAGGTTTGACTACTATAAAACGAACTGTTTTATTGGTTTTATAGCTTTCCCGTCGGGATAATCTCTGACTTCGCCGAGGGCAAAGAAGAGGTTGTTTGAGCACAATTTGTATTTTTTACCTACTTCAATTTTATCGGAAGGGATGTTTATTTTTTTAAGATAAATTTCAAGACCGCTTCTTGCAAGTTTTTCAAAGAAAGGCGGTAAGTTTACAGACTCCAGATCGCTGAAGAGGGAGTCAAGCGGAAGAAGTTTTTCGTATCTTTCTTCAAGGCTTAAATTTTCCAGTTCATAAACGGAGATAGCGTTGGTGATAGAAAAATTACCACTTTTAGTTCTGTGAAGCTTGGTCATAGTAGCGCCGCATTCAAGCTTTTCTCCGATATCGGTGATGAGAGTTCTGATGTATGTGCCTTTTGAACAATCCACATTTAACTCGTATATGCCTTCGTTTTCGTCTACACACTCCACTGATATGTTATTTATGTGTATTTCTCTCGATTGTCTCTCCACTTCAATACCTTTTCGTGCGAGATCTACGAGTTTTTGTCCGTTAACTTTAAGGGCGCTGTACATAGGCGGAGTCTGCGATATGTTTCCAATAAAGGTTTTTACAACGTTTTTTACAGCTTCGCAGCTTGGAATGTTGCTGTTTTGTTCCAAAATATTTCCCGTTATATCGCCCGTATCCGTAATAACACCTAATTGCATTTCAGCTATGTAACCTTTATCCTCGGCTGTCAAATACTCGGAAGCTTTAACTGCTCTCCCCACCATTACGGGTAAAACCCCCGTAGCCATAGGATCAAGAGTGCCTGTGTGCCCCACTTGTTTGGTATTATACAGTCTTCTTACAATATTAACGATAGTATGGGATGTAACTCCTTCGTGCTTGTTTATACAAACTACGCCCATTGGTGTGTTATCCGACATAAATTTACCTTTCGAATATGTTTTAGTGTAGTTCGGGAATCGATGCGTTTATAACTCTTTGTATAGCCTCTTCTTTTGTAGGAGCGATTACAAGTGCGCCTGCTGCACACAAATGTCCTCCGCCTCCCAAGGAGACACACGCATTTCCTGCATTTACTCCCGGACGGCTGCGCATAGACACTTTGTAATTGCAAGGCTTATCGCCTTTTTCTTTCAGTGTTACGCCGATAAGTACTCCCTCGATTTCAATCGGGATTTGGGAAATGTCTGCTATATCGTCTTCGCTTAAATTTTTATCTTCACGCATTTTGTTTGTAATACAGACTACGGCGATTTTACCGTTTTCGTAAAATTCGAGGCTGTTATATGCAAGTTTTAAAGCTTCGATCTCTTTTTGCGATTTGTTTCCGAAGAGCTTTTGGTTAATGGGAGATGTATCTACTTTTCTTGATACGAGATATGCGGCTTTAAGATGAGTTGATTCTGTTACGTTTGAATGCATAAAGCAGCCCGTGTCAAAGCTGATACCCGCATATAAAAGTTCGCATACTCTGTCACTCATTTTTTCTGTTAGAATGTTGATAAGGTCAAAAATGATTTCAGAGCACGATGCGCTGTTTTCTTCGGTATAATAGTGATCGGCGCCGAAGGTATCTTCCGGCCTATGATGGTCGATTTTTATGGTTTCTGCAGTTCCGATAAATTTCGAGCAGTCGCCGAGCATCGTCTTACTTGCAACGTCAACAGTCAAAACCAGATCTTGTGAAAAATCTGACGGAACTTCATTAGGCAACAAAAGTCCGCCGTCACACAAAAAGGAAAGTCTGTTTGATACTTTGTCACTTGACGTACACAATACCTTTTTGCCCATATCTTTTAATGTGTTTTTTAAAGCAAATGCACATGCCAGAGTATCTCCGTCAGGACGGATGTGGCTTATGATGAGAATATTGTTTTTTTGTCTGATAATATCGGCAATTTTCTCAAGTGTAATGTTATTGTTAATCATGCAGATCGTCCTCAACTTGTTTAAGCAATCTGTTTATATTTGCGCCGTATTCTATGGAGTCGTCGCTTATAAAGTTAAGTTGGGGAGTTTGACGCAGATTAAGTCTTAATGCGACTTGTTTTCTGATAAAACCGGATGCACTTTCAAGACCTTTTTTTACTTCCGCTTTATCAACGTTTCCGATGCAGGAGAAATAAACCTTTGCATATTTCATATCAGCGGTAACGTCGGCAGAGGTAATGCTGACAAGAGCTTTTGATACTCTGGGGTCTTTTACCTCTCGGATAATGGAGGAAAGTTCTCTTGATAATTCCTCGTTAATGCGTCCTCTTCTGTAAGAAGCCATAATAAATTCCTCGTTTCGTTATACTTGATTACATTATAACACAATATATATAAATAATTCAATAATTAAGTTGAAAAAAAAGGAGAAGCGATGTATAATATATGCATGGAGGAATACGAATATGGTAAAAGTGTTGCATTGTGCCGATCTTCATCTTGACGCGCCCTTTGTATGCGGAGACGTCAGAAAATCGGAATTAAGAAGAAGTGAGCTTCTTTCAACTTTTTCATCTATGATGAATTACGTGAAATTGAATAATATAGATTTGGTAGTAATAGCAGGAGATCTTTTTGAGAGCGAAAACGTAACGCGGGATACGATTTCTATGTTGCAAAGAGAGTTTGCCGACAACAGTTCTTGCCGTTTTGTTATATCGCCCGGTAACCACGATCCATTTACGGCGGAAAGTGTATATTCGAAAGTTAAGTTTCCGTCAAACGTATATATTTTCAGAAACACAAGCGTATCGGTGTTTTCGTTTGATGATATAAACGTTGACGTGTACGGTTATGCGTTCGTTACGCCCGAATTATCTTATAATCCTTTTAAGGGAATAAGACCGAATATAAATTCAAGAATTAATATAATGTGCGCTCACGGGGAAATTACATCGTCGGGTAAAGGCACTTGTCCTATTTCGGTAAATGAGATAAGAGAGTCGGGGTATGACTACGTTGCTTTAGGACACATTCACGCAGGTAGCGAGGTTGAAAAGGTTGATGATACTTTTTACGCATATTCCGGTTGTCTTGAAGGAAGAGATTTCGGAGAATGCGGATACAAGGGAGCTATACTGTGCGAGTTTGAAAAAAACAAATGCGAACTGAAAGCTTCTTTTAGGAAATTGCGTTTTTGTAAGCGTCACTATGAGGTGGAAAAGATAAACGTAACGGGCGCTCAAAATCTGTCCGACGTTCTTCCGAAAGTTAAGGCAGTTGTTGAAGAAAAAGGATATGCCAGAGATGCTTTGGTAAGGATCGTTCTTGAAGGGGACGTATCTTCGTCGCTTGTGATTTCAGAAGCTAATTTTACGTCTTTAGCAGATAATTTGTTTTACCTTGAGGTTATAAACAAAACAAGACCGCTTTTTGATGTTGAGAAATTAGAAAACGATCCGACCGTCAGAGGTGCGTTTTATGAGGCGATGAAGCCTTTGCTTGAAAGTGAAGACGAAAAAGAGAGACAAAAAGCCTATGAAGCTCTGAGGTACGGATTATCGGCTTTGGGTGGAAACAACGTGATTGATTTTTGAGGTATGCTATGTATATAGAAAATATAAAAATAGGTAACTTCGGTAAACTCACTAAATGCGAATTTGACTTAAAGAACGGCGTTAATATCATTGAGGGTAAAAACGAGTCGGGTAAGACGACTTTGAGTGAGTTTATAAAGTTCGTTTTTTATGGTCTGTCAAACAAGCAGACAGATGGAGAGTTAAGCGAGAGAAAAAAACATATAAGCTGGAAATCTAACGACGTTTCCGGTAGTTTGACTATCAATATTGACGGAAAAAGATATAGGATCGAGCGTTCTATGACAGCGCACGGTGCAGGATATAAGGACAGTATCACCGTTGTTGATCTTGAAAATAATTCGGTAGTTTCGGGTATAAAAAATCCGGGTGAGCATTTTTTTGGTATCCCTGAAGAAGTGTTTGTAAATACGGTGTATATCAGACAAGCTGACGGAGCTTATTTTAAGGGAGAGAGCATCGGTCAGTCGGTTGAAAATATATTTTACTCTGCCGATGAAAGTGTAAATACGACTAAGGCTTTGAAAAAACTTGACGAAGCAAGAGTTATGATAAAACACAAAAAGAATACCGGTCGAGGTATGCTTGATGCTTACGAAAAAGAGAGAGACGAGCTGTCTTTAAGACTTGCAGAGGCTAGGGAGAATAACGAGCTTATCATTCAGAACGAAAGTTCTTTGCGTAATACGCAAGCTTCTATTGAGAAGAATAAAAAAGAATGTGAAGAAATGTCAGGTCTTTTGAGAAAGGCGGAAATACACCACCTTCTTGAAAAATTTGAGGAAAAAAAGAAATACAGAGAAAATATTCAGAACTATCAAAAAGGGAAAAGAGAAATAATCTCTGCAACGACGTTTAACGGATTTTTCCCCGATGAAGAATATACAAAGTCTTTGAATGAAATAAAAAATGAGTTATCTTATTTAAAGAAAAATTCCGAAACCGTTGAAAAAATTTATGAATTCAAAGATGTAAATTCTTTTAATTACGTAAAAGAAAAGGCGGCATTAAGAGAGCTTGGCGGAAGGGACTTGCTTAGAGATATCTTATCTTCTTTGAGCTTTAAGAAAAAAATAAACGTATCTTTTTCTATCGTGTTTGCTTTGCTGTCATTTTTACTGTTGCTTTTGGGATTCGCTTTCGGCAGTTTTGTCGGAAAACTTGCTGCTTTTATGCTTATCGGCGGTTTGCTCTCGTTAGGTGTATGCGTTGTATTGCTGTGTGTAGCGTTCAAAGCAAACGGTAAAATAGGTAAAGTATACTCGACTTTTGGTGTAAATAATGAAGATGCGCTTTTCAGTATTATTGATAAAATTGAGGAATACGAGGAAAAAGAAGCGCAGCAAAGCGAGATTTTTGAATATAACAGAGTAAAAAAAGAGGACGATGAAAAGCGTCTGTCCGAATGTATTGAAAGAGTTGTTATGCTCCTTGAGAAATGGGGAATAAAGCCTGACAATAAGGGTTATGATACTGTAACAAAATGCCTTGAAAATGCAATTGCGGATATTAATGAGATAAACAAGAATCTTTCTCTGTATGACAAAGAGATAGAAAAGAACGAAGCTATAATGGCTGTTATACAAGGACAAGTTTTAGGTTTTGACGAAAAAGAACTTCAAGACGAGTATGATTCTATCGATGGTGAATATGTCCCCGGAACGTCGGATGAAATAAAGAGAAGATACGATTTTACCGTTTTGGCGAGAGAAAATCTTTCTTCCAAACAGACTGAGCTTGAAAAGAGTTTGGTGTATCTTAAGGCGAAGACGGATAGACCGATAGAACTTGAGAGCAGACTTATGGCTATCAACGATAAGATCGAGGAATTAACTTTAAAATACGATGCATACGTTCTTGCTATTGATAAACTGACGTTTGCGGCAAATTCATTGAGAGGTAAAATAGCGCCCGAGTTATCTGCCACATCGGGAAGACTTATGGGGGCTTTATCTGACGGTAAATATAAGGATATAGGTGTATCGGATAAGTTAGAGATGACGTACTCGTTTGATGAAGAGGGATCTGTGCACACGAAAGAGATCGATTATGTCAGTTCGGGAACAAAGGACATAGCATACGTTTCTTTGCGTTTGGCATTGGCTGATCTTTTCGGTAAGAAAGGTCACGAGCTTCCCGTCGTTTTTGATGAAGCATTTGCAAGGCTGGATGATGGTAGGTTAAAAAATATGCTTGTCGTTGCGAAAGAATATGCAAATGGCGACGGTCAGGCGATAATTTTAACAAGTCAGACGAGAGAAGCAGATATAATGAAAGAAATAACAGACGAGTCTGCATATAACTATTTGTATATTTGAAGTACTTGAAAAATATGCGGATAGGGTGTATAATATTTGTAGATCTTCTAATATAACATTAATTTGTGATAAGGATAAGGATTATGAACGAAAACAAAAAGGTGTCATGGTTGTACGTTTTGATGACCGTGCTTATATCATCGGTTGCGGTCGTATTTCAAAATATACTTACAAAACACTACGTTGATGAACAGAACGGGCTTTATAAGATAGGTGTGTCAACGCCTATGGTGTTTTACGTGTTTGTCAGTATAGCGGTGTTGTTTATTCTTACCGCTGTGGTAGTGATGCGTATGGACTCGTTGCCTAAGGACTTGAAATACGGTTCGGTAATGACGACGATTTTTAGCTTTGTTGCGGCTGTATTGGTTGCTCTTGCGGCTTTAATGTTTTTTAAAGGCGAAAGAATAGTTGATTTTCAGGGTAATTTAAGTAACGTATACAAACTGAGAAACGTATGCGCATTTCTTGCAATTCCCTCAGCTATGTATTATCTTTCAGTTGCATTTTCGGGTAAAGTAAAAAAGATGCATACGGTGATTTTATCGTTCTTTCCTTTGATATTAACACTTGTTTATTTGATGAGTGTGTATTTTGATAAAACTCAGATGTTGAATGATCCATATAGGATTATGCAACAGGTGGCTCTGGTGTTGTTGATGCTTTATCAGCTTTTTGAAACGAGGGCGTATATCGGAAAGTCAAAGCCTATAATTTACTTTATGATAACTAATATAGCGATACTGTTTGTGTCAATAGCATTTGTCCCCGATGCTCTGTCCTTGATAAAAGATGGATTTAAGCTGACAGAAAACAATGTGTTTTCGCTTTACGGTGCGGGAATGGTATTGTATTTAGTGTCAAGAAGTATTGATTTTGCAATTGGCTGCGACGTTGAAGGTAAGAAAATAACCATTCATAAAGCTAATGCGAAGAATGATATTTTTACAGTTGACGAAGAAGATACTGAGGATATTGTTACTGAATAAAATTTTAGGCGGAGAATAATCTCCGCCATATTGATTTGAAGTGTATTTTAAAAGGTAAAGGGGGGAGTGATATGGAATTATCAACACCTATCGGCGCTTTGTCGGGCGTAGGGAAAAAACGTTGTGAAGCTTTTTATAATTTGGGAATATATTGCATTGAAGACCTGCTTTACCATTTTCCGAGAGCGTATCAGAACAGAGGTGACGTTCTTCCTTTGGCTATGACTCCCGACGGAACTGTAGGCGCATTTGTACTGACAGTTGCTACGAAACCGCAGACGTTTGTTTTGAAAAACCGTAAACAGATCACAAAGTTTAATGCTTTTGACGATACGGGCAAATGCACTTTGATATTTTTTAATCAGCCTTTTGTGAAAGATATTTTCCATATAGGAGACGAATTCCGTTTTTACGGTAAACTGTCGGTGAAATACGGAAGTCGAGAGTTAACTTCTCCCGTATATGAACCGATAATACGTGATAAAAAGTTGCCGTCGCTTGTTCCGGTATATCCTTTGAGCGAGGGAATTACGCAGAATTTTATAAAATCGGTAACTCAAAATGCGCTTAATACTTTAGTTTACGATAATTATTCTTTTCCTGAGATACTAAAAAAAGATACTCTTGAAAAAATGGGGCTTATGAGTTTAAAAGAAGCTCTTTTGGAAATACATTTTCCGACAGATACAGAGAGAGTGCAAAAGGCGAGAGAAAGGTTTGTTTTTGAAGAGCTTTATGCTTTTGCTCTTGGTATTTCTATGGCTAAAAACCACAGAAATAAAGGTGCTGCAAAGATAATGACCGATAATGATATTTCGGAATTTTTAAAACTTCTTCCGTATAGTTTGACTAATGCACAAAGCAAGGCTGTGGGTGAAATAATAAACGACTTGTCAAACGAAAATGGTATACCTATGAGCCGATTACTGTCGGGGGATGTTGGTAGCGGTAAGACCGTTTGTGCTGCGATTGCTTTGTACGTTGCACAGAAAAACGGTATGCAAAGCGCTTTTATGGCACCTACTGAAATATTGGCAACTCAGCATTATAACGACCTTTATCCTATGTTTAAGCAGCTCGGTATCGAGACGGCTCTTCTTACAGGCTCTACAACCGCTGCGGTGAAGAGGGATATTATTCAAAAGGTTTCTTTGGGAGAAATAGATATAGTAATAGGAACTCATGCTTTACTCAATGAGAAGTTAGAGTTTAATAACTTAGGCCTTGTTATAACCGACGAACAGCACAGATTTGGTGTAAGGCAGAGAAGTGCTTTGTCGGATAAAACCAAAAAGAGCGGATACGATTGCCACGTGCTTGTTATGTCGGCAACTCCCATTCCGAGAACGTTGGCTCTTATTCTTTACGGTGATCTTGATATATCTGTTATTGACGAGCTTCCGCCGGGCAGACAAAAGGTCGATACTTTTTTGGTGGATGAGAGTTATAGAGAAAGACTTAACGGATTTATCCGCAAAAATGCCGTCAATAATCAAGTGTACATTGTTTGTCCCGCAGTTGAAGAAGCCGAAGATGAGAACGAGGGATTATTGCCGTTTGAGTTTACGGCGGATGACGTCGGTAAGAGGGAAAAGGTCAAACTTCAATCTGCTGTTTCCCTTGCCCAAAAACTGCAAAATGAAGTGTTTCCCGATATACCGGTAGGTCTTATTCACGGCAAGATGAAGGGTAAAGAAAAAGACCGTATAATGAGGGATTTTGAGCAGAATAAGATAAAAATACTCGTTTCCACTACCGTTATAGAGGTAGGCGTAAACGTACCTAACGCGGTTTTGATGGTTATTGAAAATGCCGAAAGGTTTGGACTTTCACAGCTTCATCAGTTGAGAGGAAGAGTGGGAAGAGGTAAGGATAAATCTTACTGTGTGCTTGTTTCTTCTGCGGATGGTGAAAAGGCGAAGGCGCGTCTTAATACTATGTGTTCTACAAATAACGGATACAAAATAGCTGAAGCTGACCTTGAACAAAGAGGTCCCGGAGATTTCTTCCCCGATAACAAGGGTGATGCAAGACAGAGTGGCGGTTTGAAATTTAAATTTGCATCTCTTTGCGATATGGAGCTTTTAAAAAAGGCTTTTGAAGAGGCGGATAGAGTTTTGTCAAGCGACAGACAACTTCAAAATGAAGAAAACAAAGATGCATTACGTTATATGAATAGACTTTTTGGAAGACTGAAAAACAGTTAGTCTATGAAAAAACAACCGTTTTTATAAAAATTTACATTATATACTTGCAAGAAGTTGTAATTAAGTATATAATAGTTTCAATTATTAAATTCAGAACAAAAATCGGAGGAAAACGAAATGACATTAATGGCACAGCAGCCCGGATTTTTTGAAACGTACGGTTCACTTATTCTTTTGGGACTTATGTTCGTACTTATGTACTTCTTTATGATCAAACCTCAGAAGAAGCAGGAACAGGCAATCCAGAAAATGAGAAATGAGCTTCAGGTTGGCGATGAGATTACCACGATCGGTGGAATTATCGGAAAGATCATCAGCATCAAAGAAGAGACTGTTCTTCTTGAAACAAGCGGAGATAAGACAAAGATCAGAATTTTAAAGAGCGCTGTTAAATGCGTTGACGTAAAAGCTGAAGATTGCGAATAATCTTTCGGAATAAAAATACTCACCCTTTCATAAACATTTATAAAAGATGTTAATGAAAGGGTGTATTTTTATGCAAATGGAAAATGTAAAAAAAGGCGTAAAAGGGTTTATTGTTTCGGTTTTAACGGGGGTAGTTTTATTATTCTTGATCGGATATATTTGTTATAGGGGAGAAGATATGACAAAATATATCGACATATGGGGCAAAATAATTCTTTTCGTTTCCGCATTCGTCGGCGGAGTGGTGTCTTGTTTTGGAAAGAAGGATCTTCCTTTGTTGTCGGCTTTAATATCGGGCGTATGTTTTATGTTTTTTATTATGGTAATGTCGTTTATGCTTCAGAGTAACGGAGAAAAAACAAGCTTGGTTAGCTGGTTATTGTTTTTATCTATACCTTTAGCAGCGGTTATAGGAGGAATAGTGTTCGGAAGATCTCCAAAAAAGAAAAAAAGAAAACATACAAAAAGATAATAAAAGAAAGCTGTTGGTGTTTCCGAATTAAAAATAAGCGGAATACCAACAGCTTTTGCTCGTGTATAAAAATATGATTATTCTTCGTCGGGAGATTCCCAGTTGTGATATATCTCTTGAACGTCATCGTGTTCTTCAAGATATTCGATAAGAAGTCTCATTTTTTTGAGGTCGTCCTCGTTGTCGAGTGTAACGTAGTTTGAGGGGATCTTATCTTTTTCAGCAGATTCAACCGTATAGCCTTTATCTTTAAGTGTGTTGCTTACAAAGTCAAGATCTTCGGGAGTTGTGTAGATCTCGAAGATATCGCCTTCGTCAACGAAATCTTCAGCCCCTGCTTCAAGTGCGTCTTCCATAAGTTTATCTTCATCAAGACCGTCTTTCTTCTCGATGATAATAACGCCTTTATCGGTAAACAGATAGCTTACACAGCCCGTCTGTCCCAAACTTGCGCCGTATTTGTCAAAGTAGTGTCTAACGTCACCGCCCGTACGGTTGCGATTGTCTGTCAATGCTTCTACGATAACGGCAACACCGGAGGGGCCATAACCTTCGTAGACAATTTCTTCATAGTTTGCGCTGTCTGCAGCAGTTGCTTTTTTGATAATTCTGTCAATATTGTCGTTGGGAACGTTAAGTGACTTAGCTTTTGCTATAAGGTCGCGGAGTTTGCTGTTTGATACGGGATCGGGACCGCCTTCCTTAACGCAAACTGTGATTTCTTTTCCCACTTTAGAAAAAACTTTTGCTTTTTGAGCGTCTGTTTTTTCTTTCTTATGCATAATGTTTTTCCATTTTGAATGTCCTGACATAATTATATCTCCTTAAATCTTTTCTGTTTTTCTCATACAGATAAGCGAAAATGCATTTCCGAGAACGTGTTTCGTAGCTTCTGTAAGGTTGAGTCTGAATAATTTTGCATTCTCGTCTTCAGCGCCGAGTATCTGGCAATCGTGGTAGAAACCGTTAAATGAAGTACAAACGTCGAGGATATATCTTGTGATCACCGAGGGTTCGTATTCGTTAATTGCCTGAAGAACTTTTTCGGGGAAGAGTGAGATGGTTCTGAGCAAAGTTTTTTCTTTGTCGTTTATTTCGTAATCAATATCTTTATTTCTATCAATGTTTTGCGCTTTTTCAAGTACGCTGCAAGTTCTTGCGTATGTGTACTGAGCATAGGGGCCTGTATTTCCGTCAAAGCAGAGCGCATCTTCGAGCATGAAGTTTATATCTTTAATTCTGTTGTTTGAAAGATAGTAGAATACAATAGCGCCAACACCGACAGCGATTGCTTTTTCGTCTCTGTTTTCGAGGTTGGGGTTCTTTTCGTCCATTATGTTCTTAACTTTGTCGATAGCCGAAGCGAACAAGTCTTTAAGAAGTATAACGTTGCCCGTTCTCGTTGCCAATTTTTCTCCGTTTAAACTTACCTTACCGTAAGGAACGTGTACTAAATTTTTAGCCCATTCGTATCCCATAAGCTCAACAACCTTGAACCACTGAGCAAAGTGAAGTGACTGACCTGCATCCGTAACGTAAATAACCTTTTCAAAATCGTATGTGTTTTTACGGTAGAGAGCAGCCGAAATATCTCTTGCGGGATAGAGCGAAGAACCGTCACGTTTAAGGATGAGGCAGGGGGGCATCTTGTATTCTTCAAGGTCAACCACGGAAGCGCCGTCGTCGATCTTCAAAAGGTTTTTCTGTTTCATTTCTTCAATAACAGCGGGCATTTTGTCGCTGTAGAAGCTTTCTCCGCAGTAGCTGTCAAACTCAATATCAAGCTGTTTGTAAGTTTTTTTGTATTCTTCGATACTGATATCGATAAACCATTTCCAAAGCTTTATATTCTCTTCGTCAAAATGTTCAAGCTTTGTAAATTCATTTCTTGCTTGGTCGTTCAGTTCGGGATTTTCTTCTGCTTCTTTGTGGAATCTAACGTAAAGAGCAACGAGTTCGTCAATACCTTTTTGTTCGATCTCTTCTTTATTTCCCCAAAGATTGTATGCAACTATAAGTTTGCCGAACTGTGTTCCCCAGTCGCCTAAATGGTTAACGCCCACACATTTGTATCCTGCAAATTCGTGGAGTTTTTTAAGCGAATGACCGATTACCGTTGTACCTAAGTGACCTATATGGAAAGGCTTTGCAACGTTGGGGGAAGAATAGTCGAGTACGACGGTCTTTCCTTTTCCAAAGTCGAAAGAGCCAAAAGTTTCTCCCTTTTCCAAAACTGTTTTAAGGATACTGTTTGAAAAATAGCTTTTCTTTATATATATGTTGAGGTATCCGTTTACGGTTTCAATTCTTTCAATGTTCTCATCGCTTAATTCCGACGCGATCTTTTCGGAGATCATAACGGGGGACATTCGAAGAGTTTTTGAAAGCTTGAAACAGGGAAGAGCGATATCACCCATCTTGTCGTCGGGCGGATATTCAAGCATTTGCATTATAGACTCTTCGTTTAGACCGTGAGACGAATTAATACTGTCAAGCACGTTTTTTAAACTGCACGAAAGGTGTTTCTTGAAAAGTAACATATTTTTATCCTTTCTCTTTATTTATTGTGTTTTTTCACAAATTTATCCATTTTAACTTATATATTATAGCATACGATTATCCCCATTTCAAGTGCAAATAAAAAATAACTTTAAAACCCGTCAAAAAATTTCAACTTTTTGTATGTTGATATATTAACTTAAAAGGTGTTGCAAAATTGAAAAAGGTGTAGTATAATAAAAAAGTTAAAAAATGACGAAAAGCAGAGAAAGGGGGAGTTTTGTTTGGCAAGGTATATTGGAATTGACCTTGGCACGTCATCGGTGCTTATATACGTGAAGGGTAAGGGCATAGTTCTTGACGAGCCTTCGGCGGTAGCGGTAAATGACGAGACGGGCGAGATTATAGAAATAGGTAAAGAAGCTATTTTGATGTTGGGCAAAACGCCGCCCGGTATATCTGTTATAAAGCCGATGAGCGAGGGCGTTATCAGTAAATATGAATTTACATTGACGATGCTCCAGCAATTTATAAAAAAAGCGACTTCGATATCGCAGATATTTAAGCCGATAATTGCCGTGTGTGTGCCCGGAGGTATAACCGACGTTGAGGAAAGGGCAGTTAGAGATGCGACGACTCAGATCGGCGCACGTTACACTTATCTCATAGAAGAATCATTGGCGGCAGCAATAGGCGCGGGGCTTGATATTATGGGTGCCGATGCGAAAATGGTTGTTGATATAGGGGGAGGAACTACTGATATTGCCGTAATAGCATACGGACAGATAGTATACTCTGAATCTGTGAGAGTCGGCGGAGATAAGTTTGATGAAGCTATAATAAGATATGTAAGAAGAAAACATAACCTGCTTATAGGCGAAAGAACAGCCGAAAGAGTAAAAATGGAGATAGGAACGGTTTGGCAGAGAGAAGAGCCTTTGACTGTTGAAGTTAAGGGAAGAAGTCTGCTTGAGGGGGTTCCGAAGGCTGTGAAGCTTACTTCGTCGGAAATGGTAGGAGCTCTCGAAGAACCCATTACGTCAATAATTGAGGCTGTATGTTCGGTTATAGAGAAGATATCTCCCGAAATGCTTAAAGATATAACGAAGAACGGAATAGTTATGACGGGCGGTGGAAGTATGCTTTATGGACTTGACCACTTGACAGCTAACGTTACCGGCATAAAAACGAAGGTTGCAGAGAATGCAATTTCGTGTGTTGCTATCGGTACGGGAAAGGCTCTTGAAAGATACTTGAAGGATCCTAAAAAAGCTATCAGTTTTTCGAAAACCAAGAGACATTACGAGTTTGATTGACGGAGAATTAGTTTTAGAAAAACGAGTTTAATCGCTTTATATTTAAGGATAGTTTTTTTGTTGTTGAATACATACAAAACTATACGGTTTGCAAATGGTAAAATTGACTAAAAATTGTGAAAGAATTATTACCAAAAGTAAACAAAGTGTTATTTCATATTGACAAAAAAGTTATTCGTTGATATACTGTATATGTAAAAAATTTTTATAAGGAGATTGCTATGAAAAAAACATCTTTAGCAAGACTTATGGCTCTTCTTTTGGTTGTTATTATGGCAGTAGCTGTAATGGCAGCATGCGGCGGCAAAGACAAAGATGGAAACAAAGGCAACGTTTCTATGGACTTCCCCAAGACAGAGGATTTCCGTGATTTGCCCGCAGTAGATTACAACGGCTATGAGTTCACATTTATTTGCGAACCCTATCTTGATGACAACGCTTACTCAACCAACTACATGGTTGCCGAAGGCGAAACAGGTGACACACTTCTCGACTCGGTTTATAAGCGTAACAGCTATCTTTCAGACAAGTACAACATTACTTTCGAACAGTTGAGAGTAACTGACCTTGTTACAACAGTTCGTAATCAGGTAATGGGTAACTCAACAGAGTTTGATATCATTATCGGTAGTGCAAGAAAACTTGCAACACTCGCAAAAGAAGGACACCTTCTCGACCTCAAATCTGTTGAAATGTTTGATATGACAAAGTCATATTGGGACAACAACGCAGCAGAAGAACTTTTGATCGGCGACAAGCTTTTCTTCACAAACTGCGACCTTAACGTTCAGGAAATCGCGTTTGTTGTATACTTCAACAAGCAGCTTATCACTGAAAAGAACCTTACAAGCCCCTATGAGTACATGGACAACAACCAGTGGACAATTGATAACTGGTCAAACCTTGTTATGTCAATTCACGAAGATGCAAACGGTGACCAGCAGTACACAGAAGTTGACAGATACGGTACACTTTACGAACACCACAACGGAAGAATGTTCCTTTACGGTGCAGGCGTTCGTGCTACTACAAACGATCCTGCAACAGGTAAACCCGTTGTAACAATGATGGATTCTGCTAACAAAGATAAGACAGAAGACGTATACAGCAAAGTTAAGAAGGTATTCTCATCTGCAAGCTCATGGAGCATAGACGATATGTCAGCTCAGGATTTGCACGGATACAACGATAAGTTCGACTATGCACGTTCATTGTTCTGCCAGGACCTCTACCTCTTCCACTATGAAGGTACAAACATTATTCACCAGTTTGCTGACATGGAAAGCGAATTTGGTATAGTTCCTTTCCCCAAGTACAACGCTGAACAGGCTGAATACCGTTCAATGTATCCTTTCATGTGCGCGATGGTAGCACTTCCCACAACACTTAAGGGTGAAGAACTCCAGAGAACAGCACAGATCATTGAAGATATGAACTACTTCTCAAGCGTATGGGTTGAGCCCGCTTGGTACGAAACACTTCTTAAGAGAAGACATGCACGCGACGACGAATCAGAAGCAAACCTTGAAATAATCAAGCAGGGTCGTGTATATGACGTTGGTATGTACTACGACTTTGGTGGTCTTTGCTCAAAGCTTCTTGACAGCGACGTAAGAAGTGGATCAAGTATCTCTACAATGTACAAGAGATTGCAGTCTGCGATCAATGCTGAAATTCAGCGTACATATCTTGACTTTGATAAGATAACTGATAAATAATTCAAAGGCTATTAAAGTATGATACAATAAAAATGCTCTCGATTTTGAGGGCGTTTTTTTGTTGTGTTTTACTCTGCTTTTTTAGAAAGTTTTGGTTTGTGGTATGACTTTTGTTTGGTTTAAGGCGGAGAAAAAGAATCAAAAAAAAGCTCAGATTGTCTTTTGACAATCTGAGCTAAAGTTTTGTTTACTGAATTAGTTGCATTCAGCTGTGAGAGGACCTGCAAGGTCTTCGAGGTAGAACAATCTACCGGGCATTGTGGGCATATAGCTGGAGGGGATCCATCTTGTAGGACCGTGACGGAGAGTCATCCAGAAGCTCATACCCTGCCACTGCATACCGCGATTGAACACACCGTCACATCCGCCGATGATGTAGTCAGCCTGCAAGAAGAGGCCGGGGCCTATTGTGTTTGCACGGCAAGGAACGAGGGGAGTACGTGACTTGAAGCTTGTGATAGCGTTCTGTTCAATTGTGAGGGGGTGAAGTTTTGCACCAATGCGGTAGCACTGCTTTTTCCATTCTTCGTCTGTAGCAAATTCAGCTGCGAACTGGGGTTCCCAGAAAGCGATGTGGCACATTCTGCCTATACCGAATACGAGGATAAGTTTTGCACCTTCAGCTTTGAGAGCTGCGATCTTTTCGGGATATGTGGGAAGGTTTGCTTTTGTAGCAAAGTTTCTCTGATCCTTGGGAATTGTGTACTCACCGAGGGGATTAAAGAATGCATCTTCCATAGCGCACTGGAATGCTGCTTTGTTTGTTGAGGGAAGTGTGTTGCCTTCGCTGTCTGCCCATTCATCCATGTTGAATGTGTAGACGTGGTCGCATTTGATCTTCCATTCTCTGAGGAAGTAAACTGCCCATTTGTACATACCCATAGGACCTACGGGAAGAATGAAAGCAATCTTTTCTCCTGCTTCTTTAGCTTCTTTGATCTTAAGAGCGATTTCGTGGCCCATAAGTGTGTCAAATGCATAGATGTTATCGCATTTGATGGGTGTGAAATCCTTGTGCCAGAAAGGCTGGGGTTCTGTAGCTGCTTCGGGAGCAAAATCCATACATTTGTTGATTTTGTCAAAATCCCATCCTGCAGGGTAGAAACCTTCGAGTAATGAACCTTTAACGGTTGACATGAAATCCATATTAAATGAACCTCCTATTAGATATTATGTAAAATATTTTGAGTAAACTTAAGGAAGAAGTGTGCCCGGTACCACTCTGGGCCAGAAATTACACTTTGTAAATGCTTCAGCGTACTGAACGCCGCACTGAATACCGCGGAAACGAGCGCAACTCTTTACGAATTCAGCAAAGTCGATGTGGTCGTGTTCGAGCATCCATTTGAGCTGGCTTTGATGGCAGTTAAGCATTTCCATTTTGAGATCAATAAATTCGGAAATATCAACGTATTCCGTCGGATTTGAACCTGCTCCGCCAACTGTATCCATATAATAAATCGGAACAACTTTAGCAGCCTTTCCGTTTGTTGCGGGGTAGTGGGGAACGCTTGCAGCAAAAGAAGCGTCAAATACCAACTGGCTTACTGCGTTGTGGTCGGGCATATAGTCGTTGGGGCAGTGTGTTATAATAACGTCAGGCTGTTCTTCAGCGATAAGAGCAGTCATCTTGTCTCTGTGGTCTTTGTTATCACCGTAAACGAGAACGTCACCGATATCGAGTGTTTTTACGGGAATACCTGCAAGAGAACCTGCTTTTTTTGCTTCATTAATTCTCATTTCTCTGAGTTCGTCGGGCATGATGACAACGTGTCCGAGGTTTCCGTTACAAACGTGAACAGCGACAACTTCGTGTCCAAGTTTTTTATACTTTGCGAGTGTTCCTGCGCATCCGATCTCAAGGTCATCGGGATGGCAACCGATTGCTAAAACTTTCATTCTGATATACATCTCCGTTTATATAAAATTTTGTGCTCTACCATACGATATGCACGTAAATACTATCTTCTATTATGATACTACACCTTTTAACCTATGTCAAGAAGATTTGGAGAAATTAGCATATTTATTATAATATTATACATTTATATATATAAATCAACTAATGAGGAATATAAAATCTTAACGTGATAATAAGAAAAAGTATTGATTTTTATTTTTTGGTGTGTTATACTAAAAAGGAATAAGGTTAATGTAGTGTAAAAGGAGAAAACCTTCATGGAGTCTATTGATTTAAAAGTGTTTTTTAATAAATTGCTGAAAAACTGGTTGATTATTGTTCTGTGTTGCGTTATAGGTGCATCATCGGCTTTTATATATTCCGAATATTTTGCAACTCCTATGTATATGTCAAAAATTAAGATGAGTGTAAAGAGTTCTGATTGGGAATCGGGCGTATCAATATCCGGAATTGAAACGACGTTGAAATTGGTTGAGAACTGCCTCGTTGTTTTGGAAGATGATATAACAGCAGAATTAGTTGTAGATGTGCTTGAGCAAGAGACGGGAGAGAAGTACAGTACCGGTTTTGTGAAGGGGGCTGTGTCTTATTCTCAAATCGGAGAGTCGAACTTTATTCAGGTAACAGCAAAGACTGCCGACCCTGAACTTTCTGCATTGATCTGCAACGCTGTTGCGGCAAAGGCTCCGCAGGTTATTGTTGATTCTGTTGCGAATATACAGATCGATACTTTGGATAATGCAAAAGTAGTTTATTCGCCCTATTCTCCCAATACATCAAAAAATATAGCTATCGGCGGTATTTTAGGTGTTGTTTTGGTATGTGTCGTTCTCTTTTTGATAGTGCTTTTTGACAACACGGTTTCCGATGAGGCTAAGATAAGAGAAAGATACGATATCTCTGTTTTGGGTGTTATTCCCAATAATGAGGGCGGTGTAAAAAAGAAGAAAGCTTATAAATAAGCTATTTGTTTTTGAAATACTGATACTAAGCGTTGATATTTCGTAAGAAATACAGCGCTTTGTTTTTTTTTGAATACAATAGAAAGTCGGTAGACAAAACCTGCTAACTCTCTATTTTGTGTTATAAAACGAAAAAATGCCGACTCGAAATGAGTCGGCATATTCATACTAAACTTACGCATTCAATGTATTGAGCTTGCGAGTGAACTGGCTCTTTTTGCGAGCAGCGGCATTCTTGTGGAGAAGACCCTGTGCAACTGCCTTGTCAAGTTTCTTAACAGCAGTCATGTATGTTTCTGCTGCAACTTCTTTTTCGCCTGCTTCGATTGCTGCTTCATATTTCTTCATAGCTGTTTTGAGAGCAGTCTTGAGCATCTTATTCTGTAAGGTTTTAGCCTCGATAGTTTTAACACGCTTCTTTGCGGACTTAATGTTAGGCATGTATTTCACCTCCCTGGAAAATCTTATACTTCTATCAATTCCCTATACTACCACATTTTCTTGGAAAAATCAAGTCTTTTTTTAATTTTTTTGAAATATTAATTTTTTGTTAATTTTTGTTAAAGGGGAGAAATTTTGTTGACAATTATTGTAAAAAGTGATAAGATTATATACTGCCCAACCAGCGTTATTTGATAGATGAGAATATTGCTCGGTGGTGGCAAAAACAAGGAGAGAATACTGCTTTTTTAACAAAAGAGGCAGTTCCGAAATAATGAATGTTTAGGGACATACCACTGACTTCCGTGGCGTACAGTCTTTGATTTTTTCGCAGCTTATAATTCGGCTGTAACCAGCATGCCGTAGGGGTAGCGAAAGAAAAAAAGAGTGTAAATCAGGGGACTTTTTGGTATGCCTATTAATTTGAATGGAGTGATTGTTGCATGGTCAAGCCCCATAAGCTTGGAACAAATGTCAGAATGAGTTTTTCTAAAATCGATGAAACACTCGACATGCCCAATTTGATTGAGGTGCAGAAAAAATCATATCAGTGGTTCCTGGAAGAAGGTCTGAAGGAAGTATTGCGCGATGTATCGCCTATCGTTGATTACTCGGGCAATATCTACATTGAGTTTGTGGATTACACTGTTGATCCCAACCCGAAGTATCCCGTTGAGGAATGCAAGGAAAGAGACGTAAACTATGCAGTTCCTTTGAGAGTGACCGTACGTATGTATAATAAGGAAACAGGTGAAGTTATCGACAAGAATGTCTTCATGGGTGACTTCCCCCTTATGACAGAAAACGGAACTTTCGTTATTAACGGTGCTGAAAGAGTAATCGTATCGCAGATCGTTCGTTCTCCCGGTATGTATTATGACAGCACTATAGACAAAACAGGTAAGAAGCTCTATACAGCTACTGTGATTCCTTACAGAGGCGCATGGCTTGAATACGAGACGGATGCTAATGACGTTTTCTATGTTCGTATTGATAAAAACCGTAAGATTCCCGTAACTATACTTATCCGCGCTTTAGGCGTAGAAAGTGATGCGGAGATCAAAGCGCTCTTCGGTGAAGATCCCAAGATCGTACAGACTCTTGAAAAAGACGGTATGAATCAGGAAGCTCAGAAGAACGGTACTACCGTTGGCGATGAGGCGTTGAAAGAAATTTATAAGAAGCTTCGTCCCGGTGAACCTCCGTTGGTTGAAAGTGCTCAGATTCTTATTAACAACCTCTTCTTTGATCCCAAACGTTATGACCTTGCAAACGTAGGTAGATATAAGTTTGATAAGAAGATGGGAATTGCAAAGAGAATCGTGGGAAGAACTCTTTGTTCTAATGTAATCAGTCCTATCACAGGCGAACTCCTTTATGAAGCAGGTACACTTGTTACAAACGAGATCGCAAACGATATAGAAAGCAAGGGTGTAAACGAGCTTTCTATATATACGGAAGAAAATAACGAACTCAAAGTTCTTTCAAACGGAATGGTTTATCCCGAAACTGTATTGGGATATGACCTTAAGGAAGCAGGAATCAACGAAAAGGCAAGACTTTCGGTATTGCTTGAAATTGCTGAAAACTGCGAAGGCGACAAAGAAAGAATTATTGAAGAGGCAAAGAGCAGAATTGCTGAACTTTGTCCCAAACATATAACAAAAGACGATATCTTTGCTTCAATTAACTATCTTGTTGGTTTGGCACATGATATCGGTACAGTTGATGATATTGACCATTTGGGTAACCGTCGTCTCCGCTGCGTAGGCGAACTTCTCCAGAACCAGCTCAGAATCGGTTTCTCTCGTATGGACAAGATCGTTAAGGAAAGAATGACTATTCAGGACAGCGATACTTTGAGCCCTGAAAACCTCATTAATATAAGACCGGTTGTAACAGCTATCCGTGAATTCTTCGGTTCATCACCGTTGTCACAGTTTATGGACCAGAACAACCCCTTGGCAGAATTGACACACAAACGTCGTTTGTCAGCTCTCGGTCCCGGCGGTCTTTCAAGAGACAGAGCTTCCTTCGAAGTTCGTGACGTACACTATACCCATTACGGTAGAATGTGTCCTATCGAAACTCCTGAAGGTCCTAACATCGGTTTGATCTCTTACCTTTCGACTTATGCAAGAATTAACGACTACGGCTTTATCGAAGCTCCTTACAGAAAGATCGATAAAGAGACGGGCAGAGTTCTTGATGAAGTTGAATATATGACTGCTGATATAGAAGATAACTATACGGTTGTTCAGGCAAACGAGCCTTTGACGGAAGATAACAGATTTGTAAATAAGAGAGTAACTGCAAGACATCAGGCTGATATTATTGAAATTGATGCAAGTCAGGGCGACTACATGGACGTATCGCCTAAAATGGTTGTGTCTGTTGCTACTGCTATGATCCCCTTCCTTGAAAACGACGACAACTCCCGTGCTCTTATGGGTTCAAACATGCAGAAGCAGGCAGTTCCGTTGTTCGTTACCGACTCTCCTATCGTTGGTACGGGTATGGAATATAAAGCAGCTGTTGACTCTGGCGTAGTTGTAGTTGCAAAAGAAGGCGGTCTTGTTGAACGCGTATGCGCTGATGAAATCGTGATCTGTACTGCAAACGGCAGAAAAGATGCATATCAGCTTATTAAGTTCAAGAGATCTAACCAGGGTACTTGTATAAACCAGATTCCGATAGTTAAATGCGGTGAGTATGTTGAAAAAGGACAGGTTATTGCAGACGGTCCTGCAACGGATAAGGGTGAAATAGCTCTTGGTAAGAATGCTCTCATCGGATTTATGACTTGGGAAGGTTATAACTACGAAGACGCTGTATTGCTTAACGAACGTCTTGTTCGCGATGACGTATATACATCTATTCATATAGAAGAATATTCACACGAATCCCGTGACACAAAACTCGGTCCGGAAGAAATTACGTGTGAAATACCTAACGTAGGTGCAGACGGCCTTAAGGATCTTACCCCCGAAGGTATCGTAAGAAAGGGTACAGAAGTTAAGGCAGGAGATATCCTCGTAGGTAAAGTTACACCTAAGGGTGAAACAGACCTTACTGCAGAAGAAAGACTTCTCCGTGCTATTTTCGGTGAAAAGGCAAGAGAAGTAAGAGATACTTCGTTGAGACTTCCTCACGGTGAATCGGGCGTTGTTGTTGACGTTAAAGTATTCTCAAGAGATAACTCGGATGATCTTCCTCCCGGCGTTAACAAGGTTGTAAAGGTTTACGTTGCACAGAAGAGAAAGATCTCTGTTGGTGACAAAATGGCGGGACGTCACGGTAACAAGGGTGTTGTATCCCGTATTCTTCCTCCCGAAGATATGCCGTTCCTTCCCGATGGTACTCCGCTTGATATAGTTCTTAACCCTCTGGGCGTTCCTTCCCGAATGAATATCGGTCAGGTGCTTGAAGTGCATCTCGGTATGGCGGCAAGAAAAATGGGCTGGAAGGTTATGACACCTGTATTCGACGGCGCTACAGAAAAAGATATTACAGAATGTTTGACTATGGCAGGTCTTTACCGTGATGTATTACCTAATGAAAACGTTAAGGGTAAACCTTTGTTTGAAGAGGTAGTAAATGAAAGCGGTAATAAAGATATAAGAAGACTTGCTGATGAAGAAATAGCAGACGAAGCTTATATGGCACAGCTTCTTGAAGAAGGAAAGCTTAAGGTCGTTGACGGTAAGTCGATACTTTACGATGGTAGAACGGGTGAAGCATTTGATAACCCTGTTACTGTAGGTGTAATGTATTACCTCAAACTCCACCACCTCGTTGACGATAAGATCCATGCTCGTTCAACAGGTCCTTACGCTCTCGTTACACAGCAGCCTTTGGGCGGTAAAGCTCAGTTCGGCGGTCAGCGTTTCGGAGAAATGGAAGTTTGGGCATTGGAAGCTTACGGCGCAGCTTACACACTTCAGGAAATTCTTACCGTTAAGTCTGACGACGTTACAGGACGTGTTAAGACTTACGAAGCTATCGTTAAGGGACAAAATATACCTCGTCCCGGAATTCCCGAATCTTTCAAGGTTCTTGTAAAGGAACTTCAGGCGTTGGCGCTTGACGTTTGTGTTCTTGATAAGGACGGCAACGAGATCGAACTTGCGAAGATAGGCGAAGAGGAAACAGATGCTGTAAATTACGTTACTGCAGAAGAGATTGGCGAAAGTGTTGTAACGGATGACGTTATGGACTCTTTCACCGAAGAAGAAACAGATGATGACGACGATTTCTACTCCGTAGATGACGGGGATGATTTCGATGACGATTTGGGTGACGACTGATGGAAGGAGAAAAGAAAATGGAACAGAACATGGAACATAATATATTTGACTCTATACGCATTAGTCTGGCTGATCCGGAAAAGATCAGAGCTTGGTCTTCCGGTGAAGTTAAGCGTCCCGAAACAATAAACTACAGAACACTTAAGGCAGAGCGTGACGGTCTTTACTGCGAACGCATCTTTGGTCCTACAAAAGACTGGGAATGTATGTGCGGTAAATATAAGAGAGTACGCTATAAGGGTAAGGTTTGCGAGAAGTGCGGCGTTGAAGTTACGACAAAAAAAGTACGTCGTGAACGTATGGGCCACATTGAACTTGCGGCTCCGGTTTCGCATATCTGGTATTTCAGAGCGATTCCTTCGAGAATGGGTCTCCTTCTTGATATTTCCCCCCGTCTTTTGGAAAAGGTTCTTTACTTTGCACAGTATATAGTAATTGATCCGGGAACAACTCCCCTTGAAAAGAAACAGCTCCTTACAGAGCGCGAATACAGAGATAACCTTGAACGTTATGAAAACGACTTTAAGGTAGGTATGGGTGCTGAGGCTATTAAGCAGCTTCTTCACGAACTTGACGTTGAAGCACTTGCAAAGGAACTCAAAGAAGAACTTGCAACTGCAACAGGTCAAAAGAAACTTCGTATAATCAAGAGACTCGAAGTTGTTGAGGCGTTTAGAAAGTCGGGTAATAAGCCTGAATGGATGATTCTTGATGTAATTCCCGTAATTCCTCCGGAAATTCGTCCTATGGTTCAGCTTGACGGAGGCAGATACGCAACGTCAGACCTTAACGACCTTTACCGTCGTGTTATTAACAGAAATAACCGTCTTAAGAGACTTATTGAGCTTAATGCTCCCGAAATTATTATAAGAAACGAAAAGCGTATGCTTCAGGAAGCTGTTGACGCGTTGTTTGATAACGGTAGAAGAGGTAAACCCGTAACAGGTCCTAACAACCGTCCTCTCAAATCATTGTCAGAAATGCTTCGCGGTAAGCAGGGACGTTTCCGTCAGAACCTTCTCGGTAAACGTGTTGACTATTCAGGACGTTCGGTTATCGTTGTTGGTCCTGAACTTAAGATATTCCAGTGCGGACTTCCTAAGGAAATGGCGCTTGAACTCTTTAAGCCTTTCGTAATGAAGCGTCTTGTGGAAACACAGAAGGCGTCAAACATTAAAGAGGCTAAAAAGAAAGTGGAAAAGGTTAATCCTGACGTATGGGATGCGCTCGAAAACGTTATTAAAGAACACCCCGTTCTTCTTAACCGTGCTCCTACACTTCACCGTCTTTCAATTCAGGCGTTTGAACCCGTACTCGTAGAGGGTAGAGCGATTAAACTTCATCCTCTTGTATGTACAGCGTTTAATGCGGACTTCGACGGTGACCAGATGCCTGTTCACGTACCGCTTTCTGCAGAGGCTCAGGCAGAGGCAAGATTCCTTATGCTTTCTGCAAACAACTTGCTTAAACCTGCTGACGGTAGAGCCGTTACCGTTCCTTCACAGGATATGGTCCTCGGTGCTTTCTATCTTACCATTGACAAAGCAGGTGAAAAGGGCGAGGGAAGAGTTTTCCGTGACTTTGATGAAGCTATGATGGCTTATGAGAACAAACAGCTCGGACTCCATGCTCCTATCAAGGTTCGTATATCACGCGAAATAAACGGCGAAACAGTTACCGGTGTTATTGATGCGACACTCGGAAGACTTATATTTAACAGCATTATTCCTCAGGATTTGGGATTTGTAGACAGAAGTGATCCTTCTAAACTTCTTGACCTTGAAATTATGTTTACAGCAGGTAAGAAGCAGCTTGGACAGATAGTTGACCGTTGTATCAAGATCCACGGCGCATCTGTTACTGCTACGGTTCTTGATAACATTAAATCCTTAGGCTACAAATATTCAACCAAAGCATCTATATCTATTTCTTATGCTGACGTTACTATTCCTCCGGAAAAGTATACTTTGATAGACAAAGCCGAAAGAAAGGTTGCTGAAATTCAGGAACACTTTATGTACGGTGAACTTACCGAAGAAGAACGTTACAGAAATGTTATAGCTGTTTGGGAACAGACGACAAAAGACGTTGTAGCGGCACTTCAAACAAGTTTTGACCGTTATAACTCGATTAAGATGATGTCAGACTCCGGTGCCCGTGGTAACATTACGCAGATGCGTCAGCTCGCAGGTATGCGTGGACTTATGTTTGCTACAAACGGACGTACAATGGAAATTCCGATCAAATCGAACTTCCGTGAAGGTCTTAACATCCTCGAATACTTTATTGCTGCGCGTGGTGCGCGTAAGTCACTTTCGGATACAGCTCTTCGTACGGCTGACTCGGGTTACTTGACAAGACGTCTTGTTGATGTATCTCAGGAAGTTATTGTACGTGAAGATGACTGTGGTTCGACAGAAGGTTACTGGGTAAGTACCATCAAAGACGGAGCAGACGTTATCGAGCCGTTTAAGGACAGACTTGTTGGCAGATATACGATCGGTGATGTTGTTGATGCTAACGGAAACGTTATTGTACCCGGCGATACTATGATGACTGATGAAGATGCAGACAATATTATTGCTGCAGGTATAGAAAAAGTATATATTCGTACAGTTCTTAAGTGTAAGGCAAGACACGGCGTTTGCGCTAAGTGTTACGGTGCCGATATGGCTTCCGGTAAGCTTGTAAACGTTGGTGAATCTGTTGGTATTATCGCGGCTCAGTCTATCGGTGAACCCGGTACGCAGCTTACGATGAGAACCTTCCATACCGGTGGTGTTGCAGGTTCGGATATTACTCAGGGTCTTCCCAGAGTTGAAGAATTGTTTGAAGCAAGACGTCCCAAAAAGACGGCTATTATTACCGAAATTTCGGGCAAGGTTTCTATTCAGGATGTTAAGAGAACAAGAAACGTTGTTATTACGTCTGAAGAAACCGGCGAAAGCGCATCGTATGCTGTGCCTTACGGTATGAGCATAATTGTTGCCGAAGGTGATTACGTTGTTAAGGGTCAGGCGTTGACAGAGGGTTATATGAGCCCTGCGGATATTGCAAGAGTAAGCGGACTTGATGCCGTATATGATTACATTATTCGCGAAGTTCAGCGTGTGTACCGTTTGCAGTCTGTTGAAATCAACGATAAGCATATTGAAGTTATTACCCGTCAGATGACACGTAAGGTTCGTGTAGAGGATGCCGGAGATACAAGTTTGTTGCTTGGTTCGATGATCGACGTAAATGAGTATAATGACGAAAATGCAGCAATTCAGGCAAGAATTGACGCAGGCGAACGCGATCTTTGTCTTGCTACGGTTACTCCCGTATTGCTTGGTATCACAAAGGCGGCGTTGCTTACAGAATCATTCCTTTCTGCAGCATCGTTCCAGGAAACGACAAAGGTTCTTACCGATGCGGCAATCAGAGGTAAGGTTGACCACTTGCTCGGACTTAAAGAAAACGTTATTATCGGTAAGTTGATCCCCGCAGGTACGGGTCTCCAGAGATACCGCAGCGTTGAGATCGACAAGAACGAGCCTGAACAGACAGTTGTTGAGGAATAATAAAACTTAATAAGTTGCATAATGGAAAAAAGGAAGCTTTCAAAATGGGGGGCTTCCTTTTATTGTTTGAAGTAAATAAATGAAAATTTGCATTTTAGTGTATTTTATATGGAAGAAATGTTGGCGGTTTGTGCAAAATGTAGAAAAAAGTGCATAAAAATATTCATACTTGACAATCATAGGCAGAGGTGTTATAATATAGAATATCTACGTGTGTTTATGGGATAACTATGCCCATTTTCAGGTAGAAAATATTGAAGAAGGAGGAAGAATATGCCAACCTTTAACCAGTTAGTAAGACAGGGTAGATCAGAGAAGCAGTTCAAGTCTAAGGCTCCCGTGCTCCAGAAGGGTTTCAACACCATTAAGAACACACCTACAGATTTCAGCGCTCCTCAGAAACGCGGTGTTTGCACTAAAGTTTCTACAACAAGCCCTAAGAAGCCTAACTCAGCTCTTCGTAAGATCGCGAGAGTACGTTTAACAAACGGCCTTGAAGCAACAACTTATATTCCCGGAATTGGACACAACCTTCAGGAACACTCAGTTGTACTCATCAGAGGCGGAAGGGTTAGAGACCTCCCCGGTGTGCGTTATCACATCATCAGAGGTAGCTTGGATGCTCAGGGTGTTGCGAACCGCAAACAGAGCAGATCAAAGTACGGTGCAAAGAGACCTAAGTAAGTCTAAACACCAAATTATTAAAGGTAACATATGAATATCGTCATCGCGATTATCCGAATGAACGGTACTTATTTATATATAAATAAATAACCGCCTCGGAAAAAGTATGTACGAAGTTATTCTTCGAGTACCTGTGAATTCATTAAAAAATATGAAGGAGGGAAGATCCGTGCCAAGAAGAGGTAAAATAGCTAAAAGAGATGTATTGCCCGATCCTATGTACAATTCTAAGCTCGTAACAAAGCTTATCAACAACATAATGTACGATGGTAAGAAGGGTGTTGCTCAGAAAATTGTATACGATGCATTTGCTGCTGTTGAAGAAAAGACAGGCAAGCCCGCACTCGAACAGTTTAACGCTGCCATGGAAAACGTAATGCCTGTACTTGAAGTAAAGGCTCGCCGTGTAGGTGGTTCAACATATCAGGTTCCTATGGAAGTTAGAGCAGAAAGAAGACAGACACTCGGCCTTCGTTGGTTGACAGCATTTGCAAGAACACGTGGCGAGAAGACAATGTCAGAAAGACTCGCAAACGAAATTATGGATGCAATCAACAGCACAGGCGGTGCTTTCAAGAAGAAAGAAGAAACACACAGAATGGCTGAAGCTAACAAAGCTTTTGCACATTACAGATATTAATGCCGCGTAATAAGGAGATAGTATAATGCCAAGAGAATATACACTTGAAAAAACACGTAATATAGGCATTATGGCACATATCGACGCCGGAAAGACAACCACAACAGAGCGTATCCTGTTCTATACAGGTAAGACTCATAAGATGGGTGAAACACACGACGGCGGCGCAACGATGGACTGGATGGTTCAGGAGCAGGAAAGAGGTATTACAATTACTTCAGCTGCTACAACATGTTTCTGGAAGAACCACCGTATCAATATTATTGATACCCCCGGACACGTTGACTTTACAGTAGAAGTTGAGCGTTCACTTAGAGTACTCGACGGTTCTGTAACAGTATTGTGTGCTAAGGGCGGCGTTGAGCCTCAGTCTGAAACCGTATGGCGTCAGGCTGACAAATACGGCGTTCCGCGTATGGCATATGTAAACAAGATGGATATAATGGGTGCAAACTTCTACCGTGTTGTTGACATGATGCATGAAAGACTTAAGGCGAATGCAGTGCCGATACAGCTCCCCATCGGTTCCGAAGATACATTCAGAGGTATCATCGACCTTCTCAATATGGAAGCTGACGTATATTACGATGAATTAGGAAGAGACATGCGTGTCGAACCCATTCCGGAGGACATGCTTGAAAAGGCTCAGGAATACCGTGCAAAGCTTATTGAAGCTGTTGCTGAAACAGATGAAGCGTTGCTTGAAAAGTTCTTCAACGATGAAGAAATTACGGTAGACGAGCTTAAAGTTGCTATACGTAAGGCAACAATTGCAAACCAGATAGTTCCCGTTGTATGCGGAACATCATATAAGAATAAGGGCGTACAGAAGCTTCTCGATGCAATTATAGATTACATGCCCGCTCCTGTTGACGTACCTGCGATCGGTGGTATTAACCCCGAAACAGAGCAGGAAGAAACTCGTCCCTCATCAGACGACGAGCCTTTCGCAGCCCTTGCATTTAAGATTATGACCGACCCCTTTGTAGGAAAGCTTTGCTTCTTCCGTGTATACTCAGGTGTTATTGAAACAGGATCAACTGCTTACAATACCACAAAGGGTGTACGTGAAAGATTCGGCCGTATTCTCCAGATGCATTCAAATGAACGTCAGGATATAGATAAATGCTATGCAGGTGATATAGCAGCTGTTGTTGGTGTAAAGAACACGACTACAGGTGATACACTTTGCGACGAAAAGCATCCTATTATCCTTGAATCAATGGAATTCCCGGATCCCGTTATCCGTGTTGCTATTGAGCCTAAGACCAAGGCAGGTCAGGAAAAGTTGGGTATTGCATTGTCAAAACTTGCAGAAGAAGACCCGACATTCAGAACCTATACAGATGATGATACCGGACAAACGATTATTGCTGGTATGGGTGAACTTCACCTTGAAATCATCGTTGACCGTTTGCTTCGTGAATTTAAGGTAGAAGCAAATGTAGGTAAGCCTCAGGTTTCCTACAAAGAAACTATCAGACGTGCAGCATATTCCGATACGAAGTATGCTCGTCAGTCGGGTGGTAAAGGTCAGTATGGTCACGTTAAAATTACTATTGAACCTAACGAAGCCGGCAAGGGTTACGAATTTATCAACAAGATTGTTGGTGGTGCTATTCCTAAGGAATACATTCCCGCAGTTGATGCAGGTATTCAGGGTGCTATGCAGACCGGTACTGTTGCAGGATACAATGTTGTTGACGTTAAGATAACACTTGAAGACGGTTCTTACCATGAAGTTGACTCTTCGGAAATGGCATTTAAGATTGCCGGATCAATGGCATTCAAGGATGCGATGAAGAAGGCGGATCCTGTACTTACAGAGCCTGTAATGAAGGTTGTTGTAATAACACCTGAAGATTACATGGGTGATGTAATCGGTGACCTTAACTCAAGACGTGGTCAGATTCAGTCTATGGAGGCAGTATCAGGTGCACAGGAAATCAATGCATTTGTACCTCTGTCCGAAATGTTTGGTTATGCAACAGACCTCCGTTCCAAGACACAGGGACGTGGTCAGTACTCAATGGAACCCAGCCACTTCGCTGAAGTTCCGAAATCAATTATGGAAACATTGGTTTCCGCAAGAATGAAAGAACAAAATAAGTAATATTTAGGAGGAATTCTAAAATGGCAAAGGAAAAATTTGAACGTACGAAACCCCATGTCAACATTGGTACAATCGGCCACGTTGACCACGGTAAGACAACTCTTACAGCAGCTATCACAAAGACACTTTCTCTCAACAACGATAAGATCGAATTCCAGGCATACGATCAGATCGACAACGCTCCCGAAGAAAGAGCAAGAGGTATCACAATCAACACAAGACACGTTGAATACGAAACAGACAATCGTCACTATGCACACGTTGACTGCCCCGGACACGCTGACTATGTTAAAAACATGATCACAGGTGCAGCTCAGATGGACGGTGCGATCCTCGTTGTTGCAGCATCTGACGGTCCCCTTCAGCAGACACGTGAGCACGTTCTCCTCGCTCGTCAGGTTAACGTTCCTCAGATCGTTGTTTTCATGAACAAGACAGACCTTGTTGACGATGAAGAACTTCTCGAACTCGTTGAAATGGAAATCCGTGATCTCCTTTCACAGTACGACTTTGACGGTGACAACACACCTATCATTCGTGGTTCTGCACGTGCAGCTCTTGAATCTACAAACACAGACATCAACGCTCCCGAATACGCTCCTATCGTTGAGCTTATGGCAGCAGTTGACTCATACATTCCTACACCTGACAGACAGTCTGACCTTCCTTTCCTTATGCCTGTTGAAGACGTATTCTCGATCTCCGGTCGTGGTACAGTTGCTACAGGTAGAGTTGAAAGAGGTACAGTTAAAGTTGGTGACGTTGTTGAAATCGTTGGTCTTTCTGACGAAACAAAGCAGACAACAGTTACAGGCGTTGAAATGTTCCACAAACTTCTCGACCAGGCTGAAGCTGGTGACAACGTAGGTCTTCTCCTCCGTGGTATTGCAAAGAACGAAATCGAAAGAGGACAGGTTCTCTGTAAGCCCGGTTCTGTTCAGTCACACAAGAAGTTCATTGGACAGGTTTATATCCTTACAGAAAAAGAAGGCGGACGTCAGAAACCCTTCTTCTCAGGTTACAGACCTCAGTTCTACCTCAGAACAACAGACGTTACCGGTATCATCAACCTTCCTGAAGACGTTGAAATGTGCAAACCCGGTGACAACGTTAACATGACAGTTGAACTTATCACAAACGTTGCTATCGAAAAGGGTCTCCGTTTCGCTATCCGTGAAGGCGGTAGAACAGTTGGTTCCGGCGTTGTATCTGAAATCCTTGACTAATTCTAACTGAATTATAATATGATTTTAATAAAAGCAGACAGAGTTTATCTCTGTCTGTTTTTTGTTTGTTAAATGGCTTGACAAAAGATGATATTGTGAATATAATGATAGTAACAGCTTCGGGGCGGGGTGAAAGTCCCCACCGGCGGTACAGCCCGCGAGCCTGAATTTTTTAGGTTGATTTGGTGTAATTCCAAAGCCGACGGTATAGTCCGGATGAAAGAAGATATATTTATAATATACTTATGTTATAATTATGCTCCCTTGTGTAAACATGGGAGTTTTTTTATTGAAGCTGAATATAATTTCAGGAGAAAGACTATGAAAAAAAAGATTGGAAAGAGTGTAAATTTAACCAAATTTATTGCGGTTGTGGGAATAATGAGTGCAGTAGGTTTTGTTCTTATGTTGTTGGAGTTTCCGTTGCCGTTTTTGATACCAGGCTTTATTAAGTTTGATTTTTCGGAACTTCCTGCTCTTATAACCGCATTTGCATACGGTCCGCTATCCGGTATGGTAGTTTGTTTGTTAAAAAACGTTCTTCACTTACCGTTTACTACTTCAAATTGCATAGGCGAATTATCGAACTTTATTCTTGGAGCAATATTTGTTGGCGTTGCAGGATTAGTTTACAAGAAGAATAAATCGAGAAAAACAGCGTTAATAGGCACTTTGCTTGGCGCAGTTATTATGGCTTTAGTAAGCATACCGTCGAATTATTACATAGTATATCCTGCTTTTTCGGTTATTTACGGACTTCCTATGGAAGTGATAATTGGTATGTATAAGGCACTTTTGCCATCGGCAGATAATCTTTTTAAGGCGTTGTTTATTTTTAATCTTCCTTTTAATTTTGCAAAGGGTATGATCGATGCCGGTATATGTTTCTTGGTGTACAAGAGGCTGTCACCGTTGTTGAAAATTAAAAAGTGAAAATATTATAAAATGCTATTGACATTTTTCCCTATTGTGTTACAATATATCTGTTAATAATTGAATATTCCCTTATCAAGAGCGGCGGAGGGACAGGCCCTGTGATGCTGCGGCAACCTGAAAAGTTTTTTAAGGTGCCAAATCCTGCGGAAAAGATCCGAAAGATGAGGTTTTTTATATTTACCGCTTCTTTCGAGGCGGTTAATTTTATTATTGGAGGAGAAAAATATGAAGAAGTTTTTATTTACGTCAGAATCGGTAACAGAAGGACATCCCGATAAAGTTTGTGATAAAATAAGTGATTCAATACTTGATGAAATGTTGAAGAGCGACCCTTATTCAAGAGTTGCGTGCGAGACAGTTGTAACTACCGGTCTTGTTATGGTTATGGGAGAAATAACGACTAAGGCACACGTTGATATACAGACTGTTGTAAGAAACACGATAAAAGAGATAGGATATACAAAGTCCGATTACGGCTTCAGCTATGATTCTTGTGCAGTTATAAACTCTATTCATGAGCAGTCACCCGATATTGCTATGGGAGTTAACGAGTCCGAAGAATCAAAGAGAGGCGAAAGCAAGGACCATCTTAACGAGGGTGCAGGCGACCAGGGTATGATGTTCGGTTATGCGTGTAACGAGACAGAGGAATATATGCCTTTGCCTATATCCCTTGCTCATAAACTTGCAAAACAGCTTACAAAGGTAAGAAAAGACGGCGTATTGACATATCTTCGTCCCGACGGCAAGACGCAGGTAACGGTTGAATATGAAGACGATAAACCTGTAAGAGTTGACACTATACTCATATCAACACAGCACGATGATGACGTTACACAAGAACAGATCAAGAAAGACTTGATAGAAAAAGTAATAAAGCCTATAATCCCTCAAAACTTGCTTAACGAACAAACAAAATACTATGTAAACCCCACGGGAAGATTTGTAATCGGCGGCCCTGCAGGTGACTCGGGACTTACCGGAAGAAAAATCATTGTTGATACATACGGCGGTTATGCAAGACACGGTGGTGGCGCATTCTCGGGTAAAGACCCGACGAAAGTAGACCGTTCAGCAGCTTATGCGGCTCGTTACGTAGCAAAGAACGTTGTTGCCTCGGGAATAGCAGATAAGTGCGAGGTTGAAATTGCATACGCTATAGGTGTTGCAAAACCTCTTTCAGTAATGATAGATACTTTCGGAACGGGCAAGGTGTCTGATGAAAGGATCTCTGAAATAGTATCAGAACTTGTTGATTTAAGACCTTCAGCGATTATTGAAAGATTTGCATTACGCCGTCCTATATACAGTCCTGTTGCCGCATACGGACATATGGGAAGAGAGGACATTGACGCACCCTGGGAAAAGATTGATATTGCTGAAAAAATAAAGCAACTTATCTGATTATATAAATGATGTAATATAACAAATATCCTCCTTAAGTCATAAGATGTGAGTAAGGAGGATATTTATGTTAGTCGAGCTTTTTAAAATAATAAT
>JBGVPD010000041.1:0-5074 GCA_045126815.1 Eubacteriales bacterium | reverse complement strand
CTATCAAGAGCAACCGAAAGACCGCCTTTGCTTTCAACCACCGCAATTATAACGGCAATAATGCCCACTATCATAATAATACCTTGGATAAAATCATTTATAGCCGTCGCCATATATCCACCGGCAATTACGTATATAGCTGTCAAAACAGACATACCTATTACACAGTATTCGTACGGCAAATTAAAAGCCATTCCGAAAAGTCGGCTGAGTCCGTTATAAAGCGATGCCGTATAAGGAATAAGAAATATAAATATTACCGCCGAAGAGAAAAGTTTTAAACCGCGACTGTCATATCTTGCGCTGAAAAACTGGGGCATCGTTGCGCTGTCAAGATGCTGTGTCATTATTCTTGTTCTTCTGCCAAGCACCATCCACGCAAGAAGTGAACCCAATATCGCGTTTCCAATACCTGCCCATGTTGCCGCAATACCATACTTCCAACCGAACTGCCCTGCATATCCTACAAACACAACTGCTGAAAAGTATGACGTTCCGTACGCAAATGCTGTCAGCCAAGGACCTACCTGCCTTCCGCCAAGCACAAAACCGTTTACGTCAGTAGAATTCTTTCGGCAATACAGTCCTATTCCCACCATAATGCCGAAAAATACTACTAACATAACTACTTTAATAATCATTTATATCTCATCATCCTTTACATTGTCTACTTTGTTGTCTGAGCCTCAACAAGACGACCGCCGCCATACATCTGACGAAGTACGGGTTTTTCAATCTTACCCGTAGGATTACGGGGTACTTTCGCAAGTATAATTTTTTTAGGTCTCTTGTATCTGGGAAGCGCGTGACAGAATTCGTTTATTTCTTCTTCTGTTGCTTCCAATCCCTCTTTCAGCTCAATAACCGCCGCCGCAATTTCTCCCAATCGTTCATCGGGTAATCCTATTACAGCTACGTCTTTAATCTTTTTATTTGTATTAAGAAAATCTTCAATTTCAACGGGATAGAGGTTTTCTCCGCCCGAAATAATAACGTCTTTCTTTCTGTCAACAAGATAGATAAATCCATCTTTATCCATTCTTGCCACGTCTCCGGTATAAAGCCAACCGTCTTTAATTACGTCATTTGTCGCCTGCTCGTTCTTGTAATAGCAAAGCATAACGCCGTCACCCTTAACAAGAAGTTCGCCAACTCCGCCTTCTTCCACTTCATTACCGTTTTCGTCAACGATCTTTGTCTGCCAATTATATCCTGGTTTACCGATAGCCCCAACCTTATGTATATTTTCAACACCCAAGTGTACGCAACCGGGACCTATCGACTCGGACAGACCGTAGTTTGTATCATACTGGTGATTTGGGAATATCTTTTTCCATCTTGTTATAAGACTCGGAGGTACGGGCTGTGCGCCTATGTGCATAAGTCTCCACTGCTCCAACATATAATCGTCAAGCTGTATTTTTCCGTCCTCTATAGAGTTTAACAAATCCTGCGCCCACGGAACGAGCAACCATACTATAGTGCACTTTTCTTCGGTTACGGCACGAAGTATCCACTCGGGTTTAACTCCCCTTAACAGCACAGCGCGGCTACCCGACATAAGACTTCCGAACCAGTGCATTTTTGCCCCGGTATGATACAGAGGAGGAATGCACAAAAATACGTCATCTCTCGTTTGCCCATGATGATTTTGCTCAGTTTCGCAAGAGCTTACCAAAGCTCTGTGATTATGCAATATAGCCTTAGGTCTTCCCGTCGTTCCCGAAGAGAAGTATATCGCTGCGTGATCTTTTTCATCAACCATAACGGGAGGCGCCTTTGTTGACGTATAAGTAACCAACTCAAGATAGCTTTCTGCAAAGCTTGGAACGTCACGTCCTACAAAAAACTTATATTTTAACTTTTCAAGAGCCGACGGAACCATTTCAAGACGTTCAATAAACTCAGGTCCGAATACGAGCACGTCAACGTCCGCTAAATCAAGACAGTATTCTATTTCATCAGCCGAATATCTGAAGTTCATCGGAACTGCCAGAGCCCCAGACTTTAAAATTCCAAAATAAATGGGCAACCATTCAAGACAATTCATAAGAAGAATTGCAACTTTTTGTCCTTTTTTTATACCTCTGCTTAACAAAAGGTTTGCAAATCTGTTTGCCTTTTCATCAAATTGACGCCAGTTTATCTCCCTTCTGTAAGGAAGTTCAGGTCTTGTATTTTCAATAAGACTGAAATCACGCCAAGTAACAGCATTGTCTCTTTCCTCTGACGGATTTATTTCCACCAATGCCGCTTCATCTCCGTATAAACGGGCATTTCTTTCCAAAAAATCGGTTATAACCATTTTTCTACCTCTTATATCTGTAAAATCATTAGATTACTTTTTCAAATTTTTAAAACAAAAAAGTCCTCTGCAAATAAAATTTGCAGAGGACGAGCATTACCCGTGGTACCACCTCAATTGGTTCTCAGTAAAGTCCGAAACAAAGTTTTTAGACTCTAGCGCTGTAACGGGCGCCCCCGTCATACCCTACTCTTACAATTCGGATATACCGCTCGGAAATGTATTCAATAAAGTCTCTTCTTATGCCTCGCACCTACCGGCAATTCTCTGAAAGATGTCTGACAATATCTACTTGTTTTCGTCACAGCGTTATTAAATATGCAAGTATTTTATCACTTCTCTACACTAAAGTCAAGAAGTATTTCAAATATTTTTCAAAAAATTTTATGCTTTTTCAGCCAAATCAGCATTCTTTTGCGTTCTTTCCCTACGAGGACGGATAAGTTTATATAGTTCTTCCGCCGCGATCCTCGTTTTAGCAACAACGTCGCCTTCCTTTGGGAAGCAGTAATATAACGTCTCTCTGTTACCGATGCTTATTATATCACCAATTTCATACCAGTAATAGTCGGAGTTAAGTCCGTGAGACATAAGAGGTTTTTGTGTGTATTCTGATTTGCCGTCACAGCCCGTCAGCTTAAATCCGTTTCTGTCGTGAACAAGTCTTCCCTCTCCGACCTTGTATAGAGCTTTATAATCTGCCAAAACACATATATCTACTTCGCAGTCAAGCTTATATTCTCCGTTTGACAGCTCGTTTCTGACACATTCCCTTTCCCAGTTATACCAGTCGGGAATATGTTCAAATTCATTATCTCCCTGAAGCGCCTTTAGTCTGCCATATTTATCAAGCTCGTATTCCTTACCGCACTCATGACATTTTAATATTGTGCCCTTGCCTTCCATTTTGCCTTCTGTCAAACAGTGAGCACACTTAAACAAAATTCTGTTCAGCCCGTCAGCACGAAAAGGTTCATTAACTTCAACCTTATTATCATACTGCCACTTGAAACCGTCAAAGGTAAACGTATCTTCAAGCACCTCGTCAAGCTCGGCAACGCTTTTTTCTCTTACCTCTTCTTGAGACAAAATGCAAGAAATCTCCGCCGATACTTTTACTTTTCTCTTTTGTAAACAGTTGTAAAGAGGATCATATAAAAATGCTCCGTCAGTGTGTATGCTTACAACGGGAACGTCAAGCTTTTTCAAAAGTCTGCCAAGTCCTCTCGGAAGAGGTGTTGCGCATCCGTCAAACGAATATCCCGCTTCAGGATACATAAGAACGCTGACGTTGAGCTTTTTTAATGCATACTCCATATCGTTTATCAAAGTTACGTCATTGACAAATTTTTGTGTCGGTATACACCCTATCAGCCTCATAAGCCAACTCTTGCCCACAAAAGCGTCGGTCGTTGCCACAACGCAAAAAGGCTTCGGATATAATATCTTATATGCGATCTCAAAATCGAGAAAGCTTGAATGGTTCATAAGAATAAGACAAGGCTGTTGTCCTACCTTTTCCATATTTTTTTCGGTAAATGTAAACTTCGTTTTGGTTATATCTTTTTGAGAAAGAACTCTTATAAGCGTTCTGAAGAAAATATTGGGTTTTACGGGATTTTTATGCTTCGGTCTTTTTATCTTGTCTATCTGCTCAAAAGTAATTTTTTTCGTTTTTATTTTCATAAAACCTATCTCCCATATTTATTTATCTGCATTATACCACATTTTTTTCAATCAATCAAGAATTATATTTTGCCAGTTGAATGCTATAAAAATATTTTGTATAAAATTTGGGCATACTTTTAACACAAAACAAAAGAAAGGAAAAACACAAAAAATGATTGAACACGATACGATAAAACTGTTACGTGAATGCGATTCGGGCGTTAAAATGGGTATATCGTCACTTGAAGACGTTATTGACAACGTTAATAATTCCGAGTTTAAACAAAAGCTTATCGAGTCAAAAAAAGACCACGAAGAACTTGAATGTAAAATAAGAACACAACTTAACCGTTTTTGTGACGACGGTAAAGATCCTAACCCCATAGCAAAGGGTATGTCATATATAAAAACGAATGCTAAACTCGCTTTTGACGAATCCGACAACACGATAGCCGACCTTATGACAGACGGCTGTAACATGGGCGTAAAATCGTTAAGCAGATATCTCAACAAGTACGAAGCAGCAGACGAATTTTCAAAAGATATAGCAAAGAAACTTATTGCGCTTGAATCAGACCTCGCTATTGACATCAGAGCTTATTTATAAAACTAAAAAAAGCACTTATGATAACGAAAAATATTTTCATAAGTGCTTTTTTATTTCCCCGATAAGTTTATTTTAAATGATGTATCACTCTCCGTTACGCTTCGCGCGACACCTTTCTCGCTGCGGCTCGGTCACGCTCGGGATCTGACAGTCCACCGGACTGTCATTCAACACCCTCACGCCGCTTCGCTATCCGGAGTGAGAGGCTTATACCTATCCCATCAAGTTTCTTTTAAATGATATAGTATATTATCCCATTTTTAAAAATCAAACAATCCCCCGATATCGTATTTTCCGTCTTGTGTGAGCATAACCCGACCTAAACAGATAAGAAATCTTATATTTATGTACGATGCAGTGAAACAAAGCGTTTAGGGGGGAGAGGTCTAGGAGTGGGGGGAATCGCAACCCCACACTCCTATGGCGACTTCTTTGGTTACTTTCTTGTCGCAGCAAGAAAGTAACATAAAAAGACAGTAAGTAAAGTTATTTTT
>JBGVPD010000040.1:0-17141 GCA_045126815.1 Eubacteriales bacterium | reverse complement strand
AACTGCAGAATTGACCAATTGGCAGAAGTTATTAAAAAGACTGCATTTAAAATAACGAGAGTAGGACAGCTCGTTGCTCACGAGGCATCGGCAAGACTTAACGTTCCTTTCGGAATCGTTGACCTTTCTCTTGCTCCCACTCCCGCTGTCGGCGACTCGGTTGCATACATTCTTGAAGAAATGGGCCTTGAAAAGTGCGGTGCTCACGGAACTACTGCCGCTTTGGCTATGTTGAACGATGCAGTTAAAAAAGGCGGCGTTATGGCATCGTCTCACGTTGGCGGTCTGTCGGGCGCATTTATCCCCGTATCTGAAGATGCAGGTATGATAAGCGCGGCTGCAACAGGCGCTCTTACACTTGAAAAGCTTGAAGCTATGACTGCAGTATGCTCTGTCGGTCTTGATATGATAGCAATTCCCGGTGACACTCCCGAAGAAGTTATTTGCGGAATTATCGCTGATGAAATATCCATCGGCGTTGCAAACACAAAGACTACCGCTGTCAGAGTTATCCCCGCTTACGGAAAGAAAGAGGGAGACAGCGTTGTGTTCGGCGGACTTTTAGGTGAAGCTCCCGTTATGCACGTTAACACAAATTCGCCTAAAGTATTTATTAACAGAGGCGGTCGTGTTCCCGCTCCCATTCACAGCTTGAAAAACTAAAATACTTTTTTAAAACACAATAGAGAGTTGGCGGTATTCACCCACCAACTCTCTTAAATTATATTTTAACAAAAAAACACACCGAGTACGATCTCGGTGTGTTTTTTATTATTTTTCAATTAATACGTCATTGAGTGAACAGCGTTAAACGTCTTTCCGGGAGCAAGTTTCTGGATACCTACTTTTGTTTCAAATATGTAGTCGGTATCGTCAAAGTCCGGGAAACCGAACCAAGGTTCAACACAGATGTATTCAGCTCCGGGAACCATCCAGAGAAGCATGTTTTCAAATCCCTTGAAATCAACCTTTACGTTATGTGTTCCGTCATTCTTCTTGATTGTCAAAGAATCAAAATCAATATCCTTAAACACAAGAGCATCTACTTTGAAATAGTCGTTCTTAAGAGGAAGAATATTGCTGTTGTCAAGTATTCTTGTCTTTTCGTGGCTAACGATAGGACCAACGACAGTATATGAGTCGAGTGTTACTTTTTTATCAAATTCCATATAGAAATTCTCAATTCCGCCCTCGCATGCGTAGCTTTCGTGTCCACCGATCGAGAAATACATATCGTAATCGTTTGTGTTGTTTACTGTGTATTCAACGTTAACTTTTCTGCCCTCAAGTGTATACTTGATTTGCAATTCGAATTTGAAAGGATAATTCTTCATTGTTTCTTCTGTATCGGTAAGACTAAAGACCGCGCAAGTATCCGATATTTTCTCAGCATTATATTCCATAGCTCTTGCAAAGCCGTGGCTTCCGAGTGAATATTCTTTTCCGCCGTAAATGTACTTATTGTCACGAAGTCTTCCGCAAATGGGGAAAAGGTGAGGTCCTCTTCCTTTCCAGAAATCAGGATTACCCTGCCATACACATTCTCTGCCCTCTTTTGTTACGATCGACTGAACTTCGGCACCGAGCTCCTTAATTTCAACTTTAAGCTCTTCGTTCTGCAAATATACCATAGTATCATACCCCTTTGTTAAAATGTTTTATAACAGATCAATTATAGCACCTTTTTATCATAATGTCCATAAATTTGTAAATTTTGTTTTATTTTATTGAAATATTCGTATGAAAGGTAGTATAATAAAACTACCGAAAAAGATAAGCAGGTGTATTATGATAATAAAGCGGATATTACGCATACTTACTATCCCCCTAGTTTTTTGTTTGATTTACAGCTGTCAAAAACCTAACGACATAAAGACGCCAAACGAAGAGGATAACAAAAAACAGTACGAAAATTTTTACTATACCGAAGATGATAATAAAGTAACCATTACCGGTTATTCAGGCGATGAAAAAAATATAGTTTTACCCGAAAAAATAGATGGGAAACCCGTTGTGGCAATAGCGTCAAAGGCGTTTGAATTACAAAAATTTGAGAGTATAAAAATACCCGAAAGTGTCACCGATATCGGCAGTTACGCTTTCAGGCACTGTATCAACTTAAAGGACGTTATAATCAACGG
Organism: Eubacteriales bacterium; assembly: GCA_045126815.1. Taxonomy (GTDB): domain Bacteria; phylum Bacillota; class Clostridia; order Oscillospirales; family CAG-272; genus RGIG1995. Next base: position 15,000 of record JBGVPD010000040.1, on the reverse strand, counting down.
AAAAATAACCGCTATTGAAATGGGAACGTTTAACTATTGTTCTTCGTTAAAGACTTTTACGATTCCCCCTACCGTTGAAACAATAGAAGAAAACGCATTCGGCAAGACTCCTTTATCGGAAGTTATTTTGCCCGACTCGGTTAAAAGTATAGGAAAATTCAGCTATTTCGGTTGCGAAAACCTAAAAACATTTACAAGTGGAAAAGGGTTAAAACAACTTTACGGCAGTTGTTTTGCAGGTTGTACTTCACTTGAAAACGTTAACTTACAAGAGGGAGTAGAATTGCTGGGAGAAAACTGTTTTTCGGGTTGTTCTTCTCTTAAAAATATCACTCTGCCCAATACGGTCAAATTGATCTCAAAGTATGCATTTCAAGCTACTTCGCTAGAAAAAATCATTATTCCCGACAGTACGGAAACGATAGAAAGACACGCATTTGCAAACTGCATGAATTTGACGGATATTTATATCCCCAAAACAGTTAAGGAAATACAGCAGTATACGTTTGAAGGCACAAAGGGCTTTACGATACACGGAATACCTGACTCTCCGGCAGAAATACACGCCGATATGTACGGATATAAATTTAAGTCAACAGAGCAAAACTAATATAACCCAAAAAAGAGCAGACACATTTTTTGTGTTTGCTCTTTCTTTTTTCAGCATTACTATTTTTTATAGATCAACAACTTGTGCCAAGTGCTTTACCGCAGGTAAAAATTTAACAAGTATATCCGACGTTTTTATCTTAAGCGTTGACGTATTAATGCAAGGATGACATCTTACGTACTGGCTTTCGGCAATTTCTCTGTCAAGAAGTAACTGCACTTCGCATTTTTTGTCATTTGCAAGTCCCATTATGCTGACAGAACCGGGTGTTATATCAAGCAATTCAAGCATTTTATCGGCAGGTGCAAAAGAAAGGCGCGAACTGCCTATCTGTTGTGATATGTCTTTCGTTTTGAAAGGCTTTCTGCCCGGCATCATAAGTATGTAAAATTTTGTCATTTGTCTGTTACATAAAAAGAGATTTTTGCAAATATCAACACCTATTATTTTTTCCACCTTTTCGCAGTCTTCAATAGTATCTGCGGCATCGTGATCTGCCCTCTCGTATTCGATCCCCAAAGAGTCAAGAAGATCATACACCCTTATCTCTTTTTCAAGTCTGTTTGACGTATCGTCAGGTCTGCCCTTGTGCAAAACCGAATCAACGTAAAATTCTTTGTTTTCCATTACATTTTACCTCTTTTTCACCAGTATTTATACTTATCTTTTTTAACAATCAAGAAGAACACGTTAACGATCACAGCCATAGCTTCGGCAACCACTATCGACAGCCAAACTCCGTCGATATCCCAAATTAAAGGCAACAACAATACGGCTGCCACTTGGAATACGAGCGTTCTCAAAAACGATATTACAGCCGAAGTTAACCCATCGTTTAACGCAGTAAAAAACGACGAGCCGTATATTGCAAATCCCGCGAACAAAAACGAGAATGAATATATGACAAAACCGTTTAAGGTAATATCCATAAGCCCCTTGTCATACCCGACAAAAAGCAGAGACAATGGCTTTGCAAAAATCTCGGCGGAAATAAACATAACGACCGAAAAACTGCCCATTATTACGATACTCTTTTTAAGCAAACTTTTAAGTTCCGAATGGTTTTTGGCGCCGAAATGATAACTGATAACAGGAGCCGTACCGACAGAATATCCAATAAATATAGCAAGAAATACCATATTTACGTACATCAAAACTCCGTATGCCGCAACGCCCTCTTCACCCGCATATTTCATAAGCTGTGCATTATAAAGCATACTGATAAGCGACATAGAAAAATTCGCCATAAGCTCGGAAGAACCGTTTGTACAGCATTTTATAAGCGTTCTAAGGTCAAATATCGTCTTCTCTAATTTTAGTAAACTAGTATTCTTTCTTCCAAAATAGATAAGAGGAATAACCCCTCCGACCAACTGACTTACCGCCGTCGCTAACGCCGCTCCCGCCAATCCTAACGAAAAAACGGCTATAAGCAACCAGTCAAGTATCATATTTGTAACCCCCGATATAACCGTTACATACAACCCAAGTTTCGGTTTTTCAGCCGTAACGAAAAAACTTTGAAACTCAAACTGAAGCATAAAAAACGGCATAGCCGCAAGTATGATCGTACCGTAAAGGACAGAATTTTTAAGCAGTTCTCCCTCTGCCCCCAACAAAGAAGCTATCGGACGAAGAAACATTATACCGAGAACAGCTATAACAACTCCGGTTATAACAGAAAAATATACGATAAAAGAAAACTGCATATTCGCCTTTTCTTCTTGCTTTTGCCCTAACGATTTGGCAATTAATGCGCTGCCGCCCGTTCCGAACATAAACCCAAATGCGCCAAGCAGCATTATAAACGGATATATAAAATTAACTGCGGCGAACGGCGTTTTCCCGACGTAATTTGACACAAAATAACCGTCAACTACACCGTATACCGACGTGAATATCATCATTATGACAGACGGCAGTGTAAACTTGAAAAGTTTTTGGTATGTAAAATGATCGGATAACTGTATTTTCATAACGCCCTCGCCCCCCTTTTTTATATTTTCGAATATTTATTTTACCACAATTCGTCAGCTTTATCAACCGTAAACTTTAACTCTTTCATTAGAAAATAAACTTTTTACTTGTTTTTTGTTAAAGTTGTTCAAATTATTGACTTTTGCCCGAGTCGGATATATCTATTTTACCGTTAAAGTATTGACAATAGGTTAATAAGAATTTATAATATAATAAATGCGGTAATACCGCCTAATAATTCTTAAAATTAATTTTTATTTTTATTTTTAGAAAGGAAGACTCACTATGGCTATTGAACGCAAAAAATATTGTGTCAACGGAGAATGGAAAGACTCCAAAACAACAAAATGGATGGAGGTTACTGACTCTTCAACAGGCGAAGTTATCGCAGAAGTTCCCTGTTGTACAGAAGAAGAAGTATTAGAGGCAATTGCTTCCGCTGAAGCTGCATTCCCCGAATGGTCAATGCTTTCTCTGAGCAAACGTACTCAGATGATGTTTAAATGGCGTGATGTTTTGGTTGCGCACCTTGACGAACTTACAGTTCTCTGCTCAAAAGAACTTGGTAAAAACCTTGCTGAAGCTAGAGGCGATATCCTTAAGGCTATCGAACCTACAGAACTTGCTTGCGCTACTCCCTTCATCACTCAGGGTTCTGCATCTTTGCAGGTAACAACAGGATTTGATACAGCTACATACCGTATGCCTTTGGGCGTTATCGCAGGTATCGTTCCCTTCAACTTCCCCGCTATGATTCCGTGGGGCTGGATGGTTCCCCTTGCGATCGCAACAGGTAACACAGTTGTTCTTAAGGCTGCATCTCCCACACCTCTTACTTCTATGCGTATTCTTGAACTCTTCTATGAAGAAGCAGGATTCCCCAAGGGTATCGTAAACCTTGTTACATGCTCACGTAAAGAATCAGAAATCTTCCTCACAGATCCCCGTATTAAAGCTGTTACATTCGTAGGTTCTACCGATATCGGTAAGCACATCTACTCTGTTGCTGCAGCTCACGGTAAGAGAGTTCAGGCTCAGACAGAAGCTAAGAACCACGCTCTCGTTCTTGAAGACTGTGACCTCGAAAGCACAGTAAACGCTATTATCAACTCAACATACGGTTGCGCAGGTATGCGTTGCATGGCTCTTCCCGTAATCGTTGTTCAGGAAACAATTGCTGACCGTTTCGTTGCTCTTCTTAAGAAGAAGGCTGAAGCTCTTAAACTCGGTCGTTCATACGATCCCGATACACAGCTCGGACCGGTTGTTTCAGCAAAACATAAAGAATTTGTTTGTGAATGGATCCAGAAGGGTATTGACGAAGGCGCTGAACTCGTTCTCGACGGACGTAACGTTGTTGTTCCCGGTTGTGAAAACGGCTACTTCGTAGGTCCTACAATTCTCGACCACGTTAAACCCGGTATGTCAGTTGGTGACTGCGAGATCTTTGGTCCTGTTACGGTTATCAAGCGTGTTAAGACATTTGAAGAAGGTCTTGCAATTATGAACGCTAACCGTTTTGCTAACGGTTCTGCTATATTCACACAGAACGGTTACTATGCACGTCAGTTCGAGCTTCTCTCAGACGGCGGTATGGTAGGTATCAACGTTGGTATTCCCGTTCCCTCCGCATACTTCCCCTTCTCAGGAAACAAAGACTCCTTCTTCGGCGACCAGCACGTTCTCGGCATTGACGGTGTTCGTTTCTTCACACGTGCTAAGACTGTTACAAAACACTGGTACGACGAAAACTCCCGTAAAAAGACTATGGATACATGGGAAGGCACAGTTGAGCGTATATAATTCAAATTATTAATCCGCTCACTCGAAAGGAGTTAAACTATTATGGTTACAAATCCCTACTTAAAATGGCTCAGCGAGACGGACACCTTCTGGTGGACCGACTCCGCTGAATACGATACAATGGATCAGGCAATCGAAAACGGTGCAACAGGTGTTACTACTAACCCTATTCTCGTTATGAAATCCCTTTATGCAAACCCTGAGTTCTGGCGTCCTTACCTCGACTCAGCAAAGGGACTCTCGGGCGACGAAAAGGCTGAAGAGATCATTCGTTGCATTACAGTTGAAATTGCAAAGAAATTCCTCCCCATTTATGAAAAGACAGCAGGCGTTCAGGGCTATGTTTGCGCACAGGTTAACCCCAAGAAACAGGGCGATACACAGGCTATGATCGAAATGGGCCGCCGTCTTGCATCATGGGCTCCCAATATTGCAGTTAAGATCCCTGCAACAGCCGCAGGTCTTCGCGCGATCGAAGAACTTACAGCTGAAGGTATTACAACAGTTGGTACGGTAAGCTTCACCGCATCTCAGGTAGTTGCTATTGCAGCTGCTCAGCAGAGAGGTCTCGATCGTTGCCGTGCGGCAGGTAAGAAGACAGGTGCTACGTTCACCGTTCTTATGGTTGGACGTATCGACGACTACCTCCGTGACGTTGCAAAGGATGCTGAAGTTGCTATCGACGAAAAAGATATCATCTGTGCAGGTACAGCAGCTATTAAGAATGCTTACAAAGAATGCAAAGCTCGCGGTTACGAATCAAAAGTTATGCCTGCAGGTATGCGCGGCGGTTATCACGCAACAGCTCTTGCCGGCGGTGATATGACATTCTCTCTTTCTGCAGGTATCCTCGATGCACTTTCAAAGGAAACAGAGTTTGTTGAACATATCAACGAAGAAGTTTGCTCAAAGACTGTTGCAAACCTCAAAACTCTCGATGAATTTGAACGCGCTTACGAAATCGGCGCTCTCAAAGAAAAAGAATTTATCCGCTTCGGCGCATCTCAGAGAACACTTTCTCAGTTTGTTGAAGCAGGTTGGGGAATGATCGTAAGCTTTAAGCTCTAAGCTTTCGGAGGATAAAATTTATGAACTATTTACAATGGCTGACAAAGGAAACTCCTACAAAATTCTGGCATGACTCCGCCATTCCTTCCGAAATAGACGAAGCTATAAAAAACGGTGCCACCGGTGTTACTACTAACCCGGTGCTCACCTTTAAAACACTTCAGGCTGTTCCGGAATTCTGGCAGCCTATGGTGGACCAAATACCGAAAGACTTATCACAGGCAGAACACGCTGAAGCATTACTTCAGATCGTTGCAACATACGCTGCAGGTAAGTTTAAAAAGGTATTTGAAGAAACTAACGGTCAGCACGGTTATGCATTAGGACAGCTCGATCCTTCGATCTGTATGGATGCAGAAAAAATGATGGCACAAGGTTTGCGTTATGCTTCTTGGGCTGACAACATTTCCGTAAAGACTCCTTCTATCAAATCTGCTCTTCCGCTTGTTGAAGAACTTTCATCTCGCGGTATTGCAGTTTGCACGACGGTTAACTTCTCGGTTTCACAGGCTATGGCTATGGCTGAAGCTTATATGAAGGGCCGCGCAAAAGCGATCGCTAAAGGCATACAGCCCAAGCCCCTCTTTGTAGTTCAGCAGGGTGGACGCCTTGATGAATATTTGCTTGAAACAGCAACCGACAGCCGCATTGACATATCTCCCGACATTATCCGTAACGCAGGAAATGCCGTTTGTAAAAAGGTTTATAACATTTTTAAGGAACGCAATATTCCCGCAACGATAATGCCCGCCGGACTCAGAGGTGTTCATCACCTAACGTCAATGGCAGGTGCTGACGTTACGTTCTCGCTTCAGGCACGTATTCAGCAGATGACGATAGAAGCTGATCCTGAACGCGTATGTCACGTTGACGACGAAATCCCTCAGGAAATCATTAAAGAACTTTACAAGCTTCCCGAATTTGTACGCGCGTACGAAGAAGGCGCTTTGAAACCCGAAGAATTCACAACGTTCGGTGTTACTCAAAAGACTATGTCTCAGTTCCTCTGGACAGGTTGGGTACCGTTGGAAAACTACCAAAAAGCTCCCTCCGGTGCAAGATGGTTCTGATAAGGAGTAGTTAGTATGAAAGGTTTAGTAAAATTTGCTCTCGGTATGGAAGGGGTAGCTCTCAAAGAACTTCCCGAACCTACTCCCAAAGAGGGCGAACTTAAAGTTAAAGTATTGGCAGCAGGTATATGCAACAGCGACATTCACGCAATTCATGATGAACGCTCGGTTACTATGCCCGTTGTTATGGGACACGAATACGTAGGCGAAGTAGTAGAAACTTGCGGAGACGTCGGCGATTTCAAGGTTGGCGACTGGATAACAACACTCCCCGCTTGTTACAGCTGTGACGAATGTTACCTCTGCAAAGACGGTTTTGTTACTCTTTGTAAGGAACGTAAGTCTATCGGTTCTCACCGTGACGGCGCTATGGCTAACTATGTTGTAGTTCCCGCAAAATATTCATTTAAAATTCCCGACACGGCAAAAACGTTGGAACAGAAGTCACATTATGCATTGGCAGAGCCCCTCGCTTGTATGGTACGCGGTGTTTATGAAAAGGTTGACGTTAACCCCGGAGATACCGTTGTTGTAAGCGGCCCCGGAATTATGGGACAGCTTGCCGTACAGCTCTTTAAAGAAAGAGGCGCTTACGTTATTCTTTCAGGTCTGCCCGCAGATCAGGACAAACTGGATCTTGCAAAGACTTTTGGCGCTGACAAATGTGTAACAAGCTTTGACGAGCTTTCAGAGGCAGTATACGCGAATAACCCCAAGGGCGCAGATATTACTTGCGACTGTTCGGGTGTTACTCCTGCTCTTGAAAACTGTATGAAAGTTATTCGTCCTATGGGTACACACTTGCAGATAGGTCTTTTCGGCGGCAAAGTACCGTTCAGACTTGACTACATGTTTGACCGTGAGGTAAATTACATACCCTCGAACTCATCGGCAGTATCATCTTGGGTTATTGCTTTGGATCTTCTCGGTAAAGGTAAGGTTAACTTAGCTCCGTTTATTTCCAAGCGTTGCTCACTTGACGACTGGAAGGATGGAGTAGACACAGTTCTTTCCAAGACCGCATACAAAGTCGTTTTGATACCCGATAACAAATTTGAGGAATAATACAAAAGTATTATAACAAAAAGAACGGCATACGGGCAAAGCCTGTGTGCCGTCTATTTTATTACAACTAAAAAATTATCCCCTACGCTGTATAGCATAGGGGAATATTTTTTATACAAAACTTGATTATAACGCTTTTTCAAAGCCTATAAGCAAACCGCCAAGCTCTGCATAGAAACTGCAAAGGCCGCGGCTTAAATACACTTTAACATTAATATTCTTAAATCCCTGTATCAATCTGTCATATACAGACGCAGCAAATTCTTCGTTGTAACAATGAGCAATTCTTATCTTGCCGCCGGAATATCCGAGTTGTTTAAGATTTTTTATAATTGCTTCAACAGCATTAACCTTTCCTCTGCATTTTTCAAGCATTTCAAGGTCACCTCTGTCACTTGCTTTTCCCAAAGCTCGTATCCCTAGTATTCCTGCAATTTTTGCGGCAACGTGACTAACTCTGCCGTTGTTTGCAAGATTCTTCATCGACTGAAGCATAAACAAAAGTCCCGTATGCTTCATATACTCGTCAACTTCAGATACTATTTCGTCAAACTCTTTACCTGAAAGTATCAATTCTTGAATTTTCTCTATTATCAAGCACATTTCAGGGCCTGTTGTTAGCGAGTTTATAACGTGTACTCTTCTTCCGGGATTCTGTTCTTCGTACATATTTTTAGCCGTAACAGCTGCATTATAACTCCCCGAAAGAGAGGCGGTAATGGTTATACAAAAAACGTATTCAGCATCACCAAAAGCATTTATCCAGTCATAAGTATTGGGACACGACGTTGATGATTTACCCTTATACGTCTGCAAATCGTCAACCATTCCCTTTACGTCTAACTGCTCGTTGTCGGTATATTCTTTTTCGGATGTAAATATCTTTAACGATGCATAACTGTAAGGAACTTTATCTATCGAAAGAATGTCACTTGAAGAATCGGACACTATTTTTACTTTTTCAATATTCATATATTTCTCCAACTAAATATTTTATTCCGTCAAGAAAATTATACCTTAAAAATACATATACTGTCAACAATTTTTTATATGTACTGTTAAACATCCATTATTCTTTCCAAACAACGTATGCCCTCTAAAGTAATATCCTTATCTACTATGTCGCTGAATATCATTCCCTTTTCAATACATTTTTTGATATGTTCTGCCTCGTAAACCATTTCATATTTGTAAGGATATTCTTTTATAAAAGGTGTTTTATCGGATAAATGATATACTATCTTTTTGGCTTTCCAATATTCCGGGATTTCAATATATCCGCCACTGCCGTAAATTTTTGCCGTATTATCAAGAACTGACTTTGTGCTGTTCTTGATCGAAAACAACACGCCGCCCTTGGTTGATCCTGTTATGATATACTGCCATTCAACGCCGTTTGGCTGCGACGATTTTTCAATAGATATTCTATCTATACTGCCGAAAAGCTTTAATATAAACTGTATAGCATATATACCGCTTGACAGTAACGGCCCTCCGCCTAATTCCTTGTTATACATCCAATCGTTGTAGCTTCCCGGAAAACTGTGGCTTAGTTCAACCATAGAAACTTCGCCTAAGTCTCCTCGCATAATATATTCTGAAACTTCATTTATGCAAGGCAAAAAGAGCATTTTTTGAGCTTCCATAAAGAATAATCCCTTTTTCTCGGCTAACTCAAAAAGCTCTTTCGTGTGAGAATAACTTGTTGTACACGGCTTTTCGCATACAACGTGTTTTCCGTGTTCTAACGCTTCCTTTGCCATAGGATAATGCATTGAATTTACCGAAGATATGTAGACTATATTTATATCCTCGTCTTTAAGCAAAGAGCTATAATCTCCGTAGTATTTGGGAATATTCCATTCGATCGCCTTTTGTCTTGCCTTTTCTTCCGTTCTTGAAGACAAAGCCACGATCTCTCCCGAATCAGACTCTCGAACTGCCGATATAAAACGTGGAGCTATTGAAGATGCGCTTATTATTCCGTAACGTAATTTATCCAAATCATTAACCCTCAATCATCTATTTTTTATCGGTATTCTTTTCACCGCTTGATATTTCATTCCATAAAGTGAAACCTAAAATAAGAAGACCGCCTATTATCTGTATAAGTGACATTTTTTCACTCAAGAAAATAACCGAAACCAAAACCGCCACAAGCGGATCGATATAACTCAAAATTGCCGCCTTTTGTCCGGGCAACTCTTTTAATGACGAGAAATACATACAATACGTAATGCCCGTATGTATAAGTCCGACTATGAGCAAAAATCCCCATCCTTTAGAACTAAGCGAAAGGATAGTTGTTCCGCCGGTTAACATAACGTAAGGAACAAGAATGATTATTGCCGACAAAAACTGCAAAAACGTACGTACAATTCCGTCAACGCCCTTTATAAACTTGTTAAATAAAACGACGGATGCATAAAAGCACGCAGCACCAAGACCGAATAAAACGCCGATAAGATGCCCGTTTCCCGAACTTAAATCACCGATACCCGTTATAAGCACGAGACCTATGGTTGACATAATGAAACAAATCCACTGTTTTGCTGTCATTTTTTCACGAAAGAGTATGGGGCAAACGACGGTTACAATTACAGGCGCAAAATAATAACTCAACGTTGCAACCGAAACAGTGGTATATTTATAAGCTTCAAAAAGCAATATCCAGTTGATACCCATAGCCATACCCGATATCAGCAATATCGGAAGTGAGGATTTTATTTCGCTAAATGATATTTTCTGTTTTGTAACAATAAGATAAAGTCCGATAAGAAAGGCTGCAAAACACGCTCTGTATAAAGCTATTTCCCCCGAACGAAGAGGAATATTTCTTACAAACAGACCGATCGTACCGAAAATCATCATTGACGTTATGAGCATTATTCTTGCATTGTTCGTCTTGTTCATACTTTTTCTCCATTACGTTTTAACTGCAATTAATTATACATTTTCTTCACCCTTATGTCAACTTGAATAATTTATGCCTTCACACAAGTTTGTTTTAAATGATAAAGTCCTCTCCGTCAACCTATCACGAGCCCCCCAAACCTTACTCCGTGCGGTTCGGGGAACCCCTACTACGAGAACCCCCAAACCTTACTCCGTGCGGTTCGGGGAACCCCTATCACGACGCCCCGTTTTATAAACAATTTATACTTTTTTCATATTTTAACATGGTAGGGGAAAAGTAACTTTTATCCCAATAATATTGGCGAAAACCGTATTTAATACGGGGCGTCGAGGACGTCGCCCCCTACAAGTTAAGGGGGGAGTTCTTTTTATTTCAATAATGTTGGTGAAAACCGTATAAAATACGGGAGAACACAGTTCTCCCCTACGAGTTAGGGGGGGAAGTAATTTTTTAACCAATATTGTTGGTGAATATCGTACGTAAAACGGACGACCAATGGTCGCCCCTACAACGTTATTTTGTTTAGTAGGAACGTGCATCGCTCGTCCGATTATTATAATATTGTTTATCGTAGGGGCGAACTGTGTTCGCCTTTTTTAACTTATATCTTTTTTTGTGTATTTTGCAAATGCTGCACATATTCCAACAATTGCAAATATCACACCAACAAAAAGATATTTTAAAGCTATCTCGCCTTTTGACACTATATACGCGCCGTCTGCGTAGGCAAACGGTGTTATATACTTCAAAAACTCAATATCTTCACTTAAGTTCGACAGGATATTCATAAAATAGAACACCATGGATACGCCAAGTCCTATGCCAAATCCACCGGGCAAACTAAACGCCGATATTCCAAACGTAATAGCGCAAATCTCGATCTGCATCGCCAAATATCCCACAAAAAGTAAGACAAACGTAGCAAATTTTATTTTCTCGCCGATTATCAGCATAGATAAAAATGCAAATAGAAAAACAAACACGTTAAGTATAAGTATCTGTGCAAATACCGATGTTAACTTTTCACCGACAATCCTTTTTCTTGAAACAGGATGGGTAAGCAAAAACTCCGCCGTATGCTCTTTTTCCTCTTTTGAAAGTGCCGATATTCCAAGTATTGCCGCAAATATCGCTCCGCCTAGTCCAAGCACGTTACCGCATTCAATTGCAAAATAACCGCCAAACTCACCGAAGTTAACCTTATCCATTCCAAATGCCGCCGTAAAATCACCCATTTGCGCAAACATATCGCCCATATCGTCCATTTGCGAACCCATTTCGGGGTAGATCAATATGCTGATACACAGCATAAAGGCTATAACGCAACTCCATATACACAGCGATATTCTATTTCTTCTTAATTCGTGTAACAGTATCGTCATATCTCTTCCCCCTTCGTATAGTAATGCATAAACACTTCTTCGAGGTCGGGATCGGTTATCGTAATATCATTAAATTGCAACTCACTTAACTTCTTCATAAGATAGTCCGTTTTACCGCTGTACAAAAAGCTTACAGACTCATTTTCCGTCTTTATGTCTTTGATGTTATCAATTAAGCAAGTATCGATTTGACCAAGGTATCCCGTCAAACTTATCCTCTTAACTCCCGTGTGCCCAAGATTTTCTACACTGTCCGATACGAGCAGTCTTCCGTCTTTTATAACAGATGCGTGAGAACAGTATTTTGCAACCTCCGACAATATATGAGAGGATAAGAATACCGTCGCCCCCTCTTGATTCCTTTCCTTTAATATAGAATAGAACTCTTTTTGCATAAGAGGATCAAGTCCGCTCGTCGGCTCGTCAAGTATATATAGGTCAGGCTTGTGCTGAAGAGCGCAAACAATGCCAACTTTCTTTCTGTTACCGAAAGACAATTCCGATACCTTTTTACCCGTATCAAGAGAAAGTCTTTCACAAAGTTCGTCTCTTTCTTTTTTGCAGTCTTTTCCGTGAAGTTTTTCGGAATAGGTAAGTATATCTTTAACTTTCATTCCGCTGTAATACATGACCTCAGACGGTAAATATCCTATATTTTTTAAATTCTCTATTTTGTTTTTATTAATATCTTTCCCAAAAATCTCGGCAGTACCCGACGTCTGCGATATAAGCCCCAAAAGTGTGCGTATCAAAGTGCTTTTTCCCGCACCGTTAGGCCCGATAAATCCAAAGAAATCGCCTTTTTCAACAGTCAGATCTACGTCTATTATTCCTCTTTGTTTGCCGTAATATTTGGTAAGTTTATTTGTACTGATAGCTTTCACAAATATTACCCCCTAATTTCCGTTCTCAGCAAAATGTTTTCATACAGTTCCCTTGACTGCTCTAATTCCGAACAACCGACAACTATATATTTTCCGTTAACTTTTAATACCACGCACCCGTTGTCTCCTGCGTACGTGTATCTTTGATAGTTTCCGTACTCTTTGTTTCTGAACCAACCCATAAGAAGTCTAGTCGTGGCAAAGCCACTAACTCTCATACCTGCATCGTCTTCTTCAACAAACGATACTTCTTCTATATCTGCATAATTTACGGTTAAATCATTATAAAAGTGCGCTTTTACAGTAAAAGAGTCATCTCCGTATTTAATTTCTATTTCACCGAAAAATGCTATTACAAAAGCAAATACGAGTAATACCACAACAAAGCTTATCCCTAAAGCCGATAATTTCTTTTCGCCTTTTCCTATTTTATATTTATAGTCCTCTTTGGTTGCACTTCCATTTTTTAATTGCTTTTTGTAATACAAATACGAATACAATACCGTGCTTATTGTTACTCCCAACAAAACTACAAGCATAACATACATGAATATTTCGACGGGTAATAATGCTGAAATGCATATCAATATTCCGCCGACAACAAAGGCTCTGCCGCCAAACCTATGCGTTTTGTTCCAGTTTTCTTCATTTGCAAGTGTCCATTTTATTTTTATGCCAATCGTTCTGTTTTGAACGCATTTAGGCATATAGTTGCCGACTATTATAAACAGTATTCCGAAAAATACACCGACAAATATATTTATATCAAATTGTGCAAACGACATAACACTTATCCCGTTGCAGAATAAAGATATAACCGGTACTATCCAAAAAAGTATGTTAAGCATCTTTTCACTCTGTTTTTTTCTTTTGTTGTCAAGATAGGTTATATAGATTGCCGCCAGGTGAAGAACAAGGAGAAAACCCGTTATAAACCCCATCGACTTTTTGTCAAATCCACCTAAAAAATTCGGCAAATATTTGCTTAACTGCTCTTCAAATAATATACAAAGCAACGGAGGCAAAATTATTGCTAACGAGGATAAAATTATTTTTAATTTAAAATTTTTATTCATCTTCTGATTCTCCTTTCAGATCGCTTATCCATAACATTATTTCTTCAAGAACCGATGCGTTAAGGTCATAGTATATATATTTTCCCTCTCGTGTGTCTCTTATAAGATCCGCCTCTTTAAGCACCGAAAGATGCCTCGATATCGATGCTCCCGTTACGTCAAAACAGTTTACAATATCACCTGCGGTCATTCTGCCCGATTTCAAATGCTTGAGTATTTCCCGCCTTATAGGATCGGATAACGCTTTTAGCGTATTTTGTATGCCCACTATCTTTACACCGCCTTTTTCAAAAACACATTTAACATTTAACCTAATTGTTAAATGTATTGTATCATACTTCCCGCCTATTGTCAAGCGGATAATAGTCAACTACCCTTGCAAACTCACCTTCATATATGATATAATATGTATGACCTTAAAATGTAAAAGGATAAAATTATATGAAAATTTATGATATTTCACAAGAGGTTTTTACCTGTGACGTATATCCCGACGATCCCAACCCCCATAAAGATACTCTTCGTTCAATAGATATGGGCGACCTTTATAACTTGACCGCCTTTTCTATGTGCGCACACAACGGAACTCATATAGATGCACCCTATCATTTTATAAAAAATGGCAAGACGGTGGATGATATCCCCCTATCAAAGACGGTCGGCTTTGCTTACGTTACCGAAGAAGAGGGGGAAATTGATGCCGAAAAGGCAAAAAAGATACTCGAAAAAGCAAAAAGTATAGATAAAAATGCCTCAAAGAAAATTTTGATCAAGGGTAGTATATCACTTCTTGATGACGGCGCAAAAGTTTTTTCAAGCGAAAAGATAGATTTGTTAGGTGTTGAAAGCCAGTCTGCCGGAGACGGGGACAGTACGGTGAGCGTGCATTTAGAGCTGCTTAAATCTGAAGTTGTTATTTTAGAGGGAATAAAGCTGAACGAGGTAAAAGAGGGAGTGTATTTTTTATGCTCTGCCCCTCTGTTATTAGCAGGAAGCGATGGCTCGCCATGCCGAGCTTTGTTGGTTGAGTTTGATTAAGCATAATATATAATTTAAAAATGCATTATCCGTTTTTTCAATAAAAGGATAATGCATTTTTTGTTTTTCTAATTTATATCGTATACAGTTATACTGTCGTCTTGTGCTCG
>JBGVPD010000039.1:0-9972 GCA_045126815.1 Eubacteriales bacterium | reverse complement strand
CGTTGTAACCTCAACGCGAACAAAACGGAAGGTACGGAACCAAAACGGCTCGTAAATATGCGCCTCTCCGTCGCAAACAAGTTGGTCGGTCATTCCGTAAATAATTCCGTCGGTGTTGTCGCGGTTTTTCTTTGTTATTTTACAGCCGTCCTTGAAAATAAAGCTTTCGGCGTAGGTCAGTTTAACCACGGCGCCCATTACGCCCGAAATTTTTATATGCGGAGTGCCCGTAAAATGCACCCCCGCGTCAATTTCAACAAAGCTTGTCGTATTCGGCGGAAAACTAAGCTCGCCGCCCGATAAAATTTCGTCGGCGGGCAAAGACGATTTCATCACGCGGACAAATTTACGCTCGATGTTTGTGAGCGGCGGAATTTCGCGCGGAGAAAGCACCCATTTCGATATTTCGCCATAGGCATAGTCGCGGTCAAACACGGCGTCGCACACCTTTTCCGCCGGAGCAAAATCAAGGTTGGCCGCCGAAAATTCGATTTTTTCGGTAAAATCGGTAAGGCACCAATAGGGCGGCGCCGTGCAAATAAAGGAATTGTCCCTTGCGACAAGCCAATTTTCGTCGGTAGAGACGTTTTCCGAGCCGCCGTCGGGGTGAACAACCTCGCCGTCAAGCATAAAGGCCATTTTTTCGGTACGGTGAATGGCCGCCATGCGGTAATCAAGATGTAACACGAGGGCTTCAATATTATTTTCGCCGTCGGTAAGATAATTGCTAAGGTCGGCGGTTTCGTAATAGGTCACAAAGCGGTTTCCCTTGCACGGGCCGCAAAGAACCTCGTTACCGTTTATGAAAAGCTTATATCTTGTGTCGGCGCTTACCCTTACGTTAAGGCGGCTTCCTTTTTTTGCGTTAAAGCGGCGCCTAAAACGGTAAAGCCCATCGCCTGAATTTGCGTTTTTATCGGTAATCCACATAAAAAATCCTCCGATTTTCGTTCATACCTTTTTATTGTAATAAAATTTAGCCCAAACTGCAACACCTTATTTACACAAGCGCCGTCAGTCCCGCAAAAAATCCGCCCGCTAAGAAATAAGCGAGCGGTTTTGTTGCTTTTTTGTTTTAAAATTTTTGTATCCTTATTTTCGGCCAACAAATTAATACCATAGTTTTTGTTTATTTCAATCAACGCAAAAAATTTATAATTCGTTCAATTTACGTCAATTTGGCACATTTTCATAGTTATAAGGGCGGCTTCATGGCTTTCAGGAGTTACGCCGGCGCAGCAAGCCTTGTCCACCTTTACAACGGCGTTTGGGAAAGCCGCCTTTATAATAAGCGCGTTTGATACCACGCATATATCGGTACAAAGGCCAATCAGTTCAACCTCCTCAAGGTCTTCTTCGTTCCAGTTGGGCCATCCGAAATTAGGCTTATCAATAACCTTTGAGCCTTCTACATAAAGGCCATCTGCAATTTCCCAACCCTTGGTGCCTTTTATACAGTGCGGCACGGGCAGCTTTTTTCCTTCCGGCGTATCAAGATAGTTTTCGGCGTGGGTATCGCGGGTATAAATTATCTCATCCCCGTTTTTTGCGTATGATTCAATTTTTTCATTTACCTTGGGCACAATGGCTACGGCTTCCTTGGTTCCAAGCGCCATGTCAATAAAGTCATTTTGCATATCTATAACAATAAGTGTTTTTTTCATAATATATTCTCCTTTTTGCGGCATTAAATTATAAAATTACCGCGCAATCGCAATTATGTTATACCATATTTTATTAGCGGTTGCAATTAATACAAAAAGCCCCTCGGATTTCTCCGAGGGGACGGGTTTATTGGGATAAATTATTTTTTTACATTGGGCGCATATTGGGCAACGGCTCTTTGTTCATAACCGTATACAAATAAAACGCTCTTGCCAAACCAAAGGTTACCACGCTGTCCAATACGGCTATAACAATCGCCGCATTACGGTTGGAACGCTGATTCGGATTGAAAATATCCAAAACGTCGCACATATATACATACTCAATCCATGCAATAGCTGCAGCAGGTACAAGGTAAAGCATAGTAGAAAACGCGCCTATGATTTGACCCAAAACGGGAATAAAGCTAATGATACAGATAAATACAGTAATAAGACTTGAGCCAAAAAGGCCGATTCCGCAACGAATCCAAAAGGACATCAAACGATTTTGGATTATCATTTTATCCGTAAGCTTTACGGGTTTATCTCCCGGGATATCGGCAAAAACGTATGTACTAATATAGCCGCCAACAACGGGAAGCCAGCCAAGCCATACAAGCCAGGCGCTTTTTTTGTTTAATTTTTTTGCGATTTTATATAACGGAATGGCCTCCAACACAAATACAAGCAAAGATACCATAAATCCGAAAATCGCCGCTACCAGCGCCGCAATTACGCTGACTATGAGCGTAACGCCCGCAACTCCCATGTTTGCGATGCCCACGCCGTAGTATAATCCCTCGTACAACTCTTCCAACATATCAACAATATTACTTGAAGCCATAACTCTCCTCCTGATTTTTT
The DNA here is from genome assembly GCA_045126815.1 of Eubacteriales bacterium. Lineage (GTDB taxonomy): Bacteria > Bacillota > Clostridia > Oscillospirales > CAG-272 > RGIG1995. The sequence goes on along the minus strand of JBGVPD010000039.1, from coordinate 7,462 downwards.
GTAATTTATGCTATTATGCCGAATTAAGACCGCGGCCGTTCTTTGTTCTTACGGCGTTTTTCTTTTTCATACGGCTTTTATCGGCATTAAGCTTAACGCTTTAATTATTATACCAAAAGCGCTATGTTTTTGCAACAAATAAAGAAAACTCCCCGCCGAAAAGTCGACGGGGATAAATTTGCTTTATGTTTTACGGCAGGAGCAAGCCCCTGCCCTACAAAATCTAATTATTTAGATTTTTTGATTGCGGACTGTGGTGGATGTCAGCAAAAGAGGGAAATTATTCTTATCATATATGATGAAAATATTTCATCCAATCATCAAATCCACAACCTTCAATATGGCAAATAATAACGTTGCTCCATCTTTCTTTAAGAGTTTTCCCGTTAAAAATTTGAGCATTCACCAGTTCAGTCGCGTTCTTGAAATCACAGCCACCGTCTATATCGCAATATCCTACCCAATAAGGATTTTCTTGACCCGAGATATAGCCTAAATAATGCTCGACTTCGTTAGGGTCATCCTTAAAATAGAAACAAGTTTCATTGATATTCATACCTGACTCCAATTGTCTAAAGAAAAAATCCCAATCCATATATACTAATCCTCACAATTATCAATTTATATTTTGATTATATCATTTTTATCTTAACAATTCAACAGATGTAAAAATCCGCCCGAATTTCTTCGGGCGGATAATTTTTGCTTTATAAACCTAATTACTTAGATTCTTTAATTGCAGCCTGTGCTGCTATTAGCAAAAGAGGGAAATATTAAACTTAAATTTTTTCAAAAATCCTATGCGAAAAGAGGTTTTCTAATTTTACATTTACCCAATTTGATAATTTTTCGATTGGTTTTAAATATACCTTTTCTATTAGATGTATCCTTATGAATTCAATTATAGTACAAATAACAAACACCACAATGATTTGCATAAGAGTATATGGAATGAGGAAATTGCTTTGTTGATAGTTTGCATTTTGAAAAATTGTGGACCATAATAATTCACGAACATAATTATTGTCATGAAGCAGGTAAATTCCAAAACATGTTGAAGAAATTGTGTTAATGAATGGCACACATCCAATCTTCATGTTGGCAAATCCTAAAAATAACATTAAGGATATAACTAGAATAGGTAATTTTTCCATATCGTAGAAAAAAGTAGTATGCGTAGCCACGAATGAGATTTTTAAACCTAAAATATCGAATGTAATTACAGATAAAAATGTTAATACTGCGATGGCACCAGCAATTAAAATACATTTGCTACTTTTAATAGATGTAACATCGATATAAAGTCGTACATAACCAGCTAAAGCATATAAGAAAACAAACCACAAAAGAGCATTTGACTGCCAAGACGCACTTAAAAATGTAGGAATCACACACCAAGACACAAACAATAAAACTAGTAAACGTTGATATTCTTTCTTACAGAAAGAGTTTAGCAATCTATTAATATACGGGGAAATTAAATACAACATAAAATACGTGCTTGCAAACCACCATTTAGAAAAAGTTATCGGAAATACATTTTTAACAAGCGCTTTTATTCCTAAAGCTTGTGGAGAAAATAGGATAATAACTAAAAAAACACCTGCTGAATATGTAAAGATTTGTAACCATAGTTTTAACACTTTGCTTGTTTTAATAGAATTACTCGTTATTAAAAAATAGCCAGCAATCAAGACAAATATATCAACACCAATCTTTCCACCCATTTGAATAAACTGAATCCATAACCTATTAATAGAAATTGAATTTGTAGGAAAAACAAAATCACTGTGTACGGCAATGTGATGAGCAATAATCATAACCATAGCGATTATTCTCAATAATTCAATGTTGGATTTTCTAGCAGAATTGATAGCACTGTTATTTTTCATATAATCCTTCCTTGTCAGACTATCGTTATTGTTATGTATTATAGTATAAATGTTCGTATTTTTCAATGGGATATACAAAAATCCGCCCGAATTGCTTCGGGCGGATAGTTTTGCTTTATAAACCTAATTACTTAGATTCTTTAATTGCAGCCTGTGCAGTATAGCATCAAGGGATGACTTTTTACCACACTTAGCAACGTTTGAGATTATACCATTTTGATTTTCGTTTTTCAATAGGTTCGGGAAAAATTGTTGCAATTCAGTCAACCCGATTACATCCCCGATATGTAGAGGAGGTTCATCCTCCTCGTCATCATTGAAGCTGATGACCGCATTACTTTTTCTGCCCTCTGTTACCATATCTATTGTGGTAGTATCTTTTCCATCCAAATTCATATACCAACGGAAATGATTTCTACCATTAGGCACGATTTTAGAAACAAACTTACGAATGATGTGTCGTTCAATTTGCGGATTGGAAAAATCTATCATAGCATTAAGCGAAGATTGTATTTCGTCCCAACATATATCAGGATTTTGTATTGCATCTTCAGTTGCAAGCATACGATCATATTCTTCCGTGAGTTCTAATAGAGCTTTTTCAACTTTCTCTTTTTGCTCCTTATATTCCTCTTTGCTAATTTCACCGTCTGTTCTCATTTCAAGCAGGGTGTTCTTCTTATTCTTATAACGCTCTATTTGAGCTACAATTCCGGTTAGATTGACCTTCTTAGGTTTTTCAACCTGATAACACTCTTTGATTAGTTCGCAGACTGTATCAACCGTTTCTTTTCGCTCTTGCCATATCTGCTCAAAGATCATCTTAGCCATCATTTCAAGTTTCCAATCGGCAATCATTGATTGGTCGCAATATCCGGTATCATCGGCTCCCGCTTTTCTTCGTTGACTTGCCGAACCATTGTTAAGTTGGTTGTAACATTGATAACCATACGACCAAGGCATACCTTTATTTTTGTGCCATCTATTTTTTCTGAAAGAATGACCGCAAGTGCAGAGAAGTTTACTGCCCCACAAGTCTTTGTTTTCCTTAATGCCGTGAGTGGATTTTTTCTTTTGAGTGGCTTCATTAGCACTCTTAAAAGAAGTCCTCACTCTACGAGATTTTATTTCTTGACACTTATGCCATTCTTCCTCTGATACAATCGGTTCAAAATCTGCTTTAACACACATATAAGTAGAAGCATCGTGATTATTGACTCTCTTTTGCTCCAAGTAGTTATTGCTATACGACTTGCCGTATGCCATAACCCCCATATATGTTTGGTTATTAAGAATACGGGAAACTACTCCTGCGTTCCACTTGACTAAGCCTGAAGCATTTAGGCGTTGCAGACGAGTAAGTTCATTCGCAATAACCATAGTACCTTTTCCACTAAGGTACATATCATAAATCATCCTGACAGTTTCGGATTGGTCGGGGTTCTTAACATAAGTATCTCCAACACGGTCATAACCGAGGATGTTGCCACACCCATAAATCGTGCCGTTGATTCGGCTGATCTGTTGTCCTGCTTTTACTCTTTCGGAAACCTTACGGCTTTCTTCTTGAGCCAACGTTGCCATAATGGTCAATCTAAGCTCACCATCGCCATCCATTGTCCAAATGTTATCCTCAACGAAGTATACTTCTACACCTAAATTTTTGAGTTCTCTCGTTGCAACAAGAGTATCTACAGTATTACGGGCAAATCGACATACTTCACGGGTTACAATAAGATCAAATTTTCCCGCTTTTGCATCCTCAATCATTTGCAAAAAGGCAGGTCTTTTCTTCGCTTGAGTTCCGGTAATACCTTCATCAATATATTTATCAATCACATTCCAATTAGGATGGTACTTAGCTTGGTCATCATACCATTGGATTTGATTTTCAAGGGCAGATAACTGTGCTTCGTGTTCTGTCGATACACGACCATAAAACACCATATCTCTTGTTCGGTTGCGATCTAAAAAAGCATAGGGATTACCAACTCTTTGCTGACTGTTTACATTTAACATATTTATTACCTCCTTTGTTCTGAGTCTATTATAGAAATTATTGAGAGGTTTGTGAAATGTGCGATTGCTCGTCTTGCAGCCGTAGTATAATTGCCTTTAACGTTGGTTCGTTGATTAGCTTTTCCTCATACAAAATCTCTACCAAAGCAATCACCGCATAAGTTTTGTCGATTTTCTTATCCATCACAACACCCCTCAGACTTTGTATTTCGAGGGTTCTTTTTAATAATAAGATAATCATATCCAAAGGAAGTTTGGCATTTATCGCACCTCTCCTTATCTACTTGAAGTGGATCAACACGGCGCAAGATATTCTCAGGAACATTCATAAACTCAGCTCTGCATTTAGGACAGAGTGTTAATATCAGTCCGGTTCGTCTTGGCTGCGGTCTTTTAATCAGTCCAAATTCGGTTAAAACACCTTGCTTAATCGCATATATGGTTTTTTCATCTCGAACTTCACCAATGTATTCAAGCAGTTCTTTTTCCTTATCAACAGTTCGGATCTGTTCGAGCATTACAACGGAGTCCTCTCTTAATCCGCAAGATGTATCAAGTAAAATATGTGTGGGTTGATTTAATTTTTTCAAAACGCTTGAGATAGTTGCAACAACAGTAGTTGGGCCATTATTGTTGCCAATGTTATTTTGAAGAACAAGTACAGGTCTTTTGCCCGACTGAACCGAGCCTTTATTGCTTCCGAGATCACAAAGATAAATCTCGCCCCACTTTACGTTAGTTATGTTTGCATTTTTCATAGGTTTAACCTCATCTTCCATTTTTGATGGAAGGGGGTTGTTCGTATCCGGAGTTGAATACCCCCTTCACTAATTCCCACTGAGAGAGGTCAAATGCACACCCTAATCCATAATTTTTTTCAAATTTTTTATTGCACAAGCAATAGATTTATCAACTGCACTATATGCAACTCCTTCTTCAGCAGCTATTGTTCGAGCGCTTTTTCCGTAGAAAAAGAACTTTATCAATCGTTCTTTTTGTTTGGGTTGTAACTTTGTAATTGCATCACGAAGCCTTGAAATTTCAAAATCCCGACACACTAAATCTTCTGTCGAAACATCTATAAGTTCGTGATGGAAAGATGTAGTCAATTCATCATCATAGTGAAACGCATCAATATTTCGAGCAGCTCTCATTTGATGCTTCTTTTCATTTCTACGGTAATCATCTCGCACTACACCAAATGATGCCGACAATAAGATATACGGTCTAAACGGTGCAACTTGTTCGGCGTACTTTGTGCAAAGATCTTCTTCTGACAAATCGGTAATAATCGCCCACTGTTCAATCCCCGTGTAACCGGGATATTCATATTTAAGGTTGATAACCTTGCAGTCTTTTTTGAATTGCTCATCAAGAGCAGAAATAATTATGTTATTCATTATGTAATCTCCTTGAAATTTGAATTTTTGATATAAAAGGTTGAAATCAAAAATTCGGAGATTACGGATACTTAGCTATGTAACAGAGCCATTTCTTGAACATAAAAAATCCTTTCTGCTTTTAGGCAGAAAGGATGCTTAAATAGAAAAAGAGCATAACAATACAGCCTAAAAGCTGTTTGTCATGCTCTAACTCGAAAGTCCTCGTTCTCACCTTGTTAGGTGGATGCAGGCTCTTTTCCGGCTTCTATACTGATAATACTCAGTTTGTCCGGCGGTTGAACTATGTACGAAACATAATCAATTTTCTTTAGATAGATGTATTATAAATTTTTGTGAGCATTTCGGACACTTGAGTATTATACTACTGCTTGTCCGTTCAGAGTGACCGGACTTCAAAGCGATCACCGTCGCTTTTTCGCCAATGGGTTTGTCACAGAGCCTTCCTCGTTTGCAAGAAGGACACCTGACATAGTCACTCTTGATATTGCTTTTTTCGTAGACTTGTTCAATGAACAACATTCCGATCACTTCCTTTATATTGAGATATGAGGATATTTTTTCGACCAATGCTGATAAATCCTCCCTTGTTTTTCATATTGACATAGCCTAAAAAACCTTAGTTTTGATAAGAAGTCAGTAATAGCATTATATTTCGAGCCTATCCTCACTATCATTATACATAAATGATTGGTAGAAATTTGTTGAGTTGTGTAACCGAAAGTGACATTTTTTTCGATTTTTATCTGATATAATGAGGCGGCTCCTTTTTGTGTTCAGTAAAAACTGAACACTATGGGCAAAAAAAGCCGTTTTACCGGCTTTAGATCAAGTGATGCTCTTTCAATCGAATTTCCATCGCTTGTTTTGATACACCGAATTGGTTGGCTAACTTCAAAACTCGATCATCACCTGATGTTCGATAAAACGCTTTTTTTACTTGGCAGATAGGAAGCAGCAACGCACTTCCAAGCATATCTGCTTGTCTTTCAATGTACTTGTCTGCATCGGAACTCTTGGAAATGCTTTTTAACATAGCAGCCATATCTCCCGTGCCTGAGTACAGTTCTTGATGTATCAGCCAATGTGCAAGCTCGTGAGCTGCGGTGAAACGTAATCGCCCTTGAGTTCTACATCTGAGCAGGCTTGCATCAAGAATTATAGTACCTCTCTCAACAAAAATGAGTTCGTACTGTTTGGCTTCCATATTGTAAATAGGAATGTAGTCATCATCAAAAACGGTTTCTCCAAGTATACGACCGTTCTTACGAATGTATTGATATTCAAGTGTCAGACCAAGACTTTCAATTATGTCCTCGATGGGAACACTCTTTGCTTCATAACCGAGAATCAGGCTTGAGTCATATTTCTTTAGGGTATTGCGAGCAATGGCTTCAAGCAATTCCGGTCGAAGGTATTTGATTTCTGTCATCATTTGCCCTCCTGAATTTTCCTCCTACGCTCCTCCAAACGAGCAATAAATTCTTGCCATTCCTCATCGGTGGCATCCACATCTTTTGCCGTTCTTAGAGCAACACGGACAATATCTCTGTCCATAATGTACTCCGGTAGATCTTGAGAAATGGTCGGATTGCTTTTTGCTTTGGCAGCAAGGTCATAAAGTTCTGCCGTTTCCGTATCATTTAACATAAGCAACCTTGCCATATTGGAAATAATATCGTCTTTCGGGGCGGGATTACGATCCTTTTCAATATTGCAGAGGTAAACCGGAGATATATCAAGCAACTCGGCAAATTTACGCAGTGAGATTTGCTTTGCCAAGCGTTTGTCCTTTATATAGGTTCCAAAAGTATGGTTTATGTTCATAGAGATGCTCCTTTCTATGATGTGTTCAATCAAAACTGAACATCGTAGGTATATTATAATCGAACGCTTGTTCTGATGCAATAGGTTTTAAGAAAACAAAAATGAGATGACGGTTTTTGCCATCATCTCATTTCTTTCATATCTTTTTTATGAGGTTGGAAAATGTAAGCTATCTTTTCGACAAATTGGAATTTGAGTCTCTGTAAAACTGGAATTAACTCATACAATTATTTTAATTTAGATATTCACAATATTACTTGCCACAGTATCTCGAAAAACATTGTCATGTTCTACCAGGAGCATGGTCGGGGCAAACTCCGTTAT
>JBGVPD010000038.1:0-7798 GCA_045126815.1 Eubacteriales bacterium | reverse complement strand
ACCTTGCAAAAATAGCGATTGTTAATTTATCTTAATAAAAAATAATTATAAATTAAATATATTAAGTGTTGTATAAGTAGCATTTTAAGTAAAAAAAGAACAGTCTGCAAAAGCAATCTGTTCTTTTCTAATTTATTTTGTAAATTCTACGTTGTGAACAACGCCCTCACCGCATACTGTTTCAACAATTATATTGTATGTATAAGTACCGGAGGCAAGGGTTGTGTTATCAAAATCGAATTTAAATTCTGAGAGAGCGAGTGTACCGTCAAGGTCTTTGTTTGCAACCTTATATCTTTCTTTGTAGAGTTCGTTTTTGTTTGCATCTTCAATAACAACGGTAGCGCTGAGAATTGAGTAGTTGGATTTGATTGTACCCATAAGATTACCGTTTTTAGCATTTCCGATAGTCTTTTTGGTATTTGCACCTTCTACTACAACAACAGGCTCAGCTCTTTCTTCAGAGAGGGCATTACAAGTTACGGGAATATAGTTTTTATCTCTTAAGTCTTTATAAGTGTACTTATGTTCAACGTACCATGTTGTTTGTACGCCATCGGTTCTTGTGGCGTCGATTTTGTTTGTCTGTTCAATAGTAATAACGTAGCTTCTTGCGGGATGTATTTTGCCTGCTGCTGTTTTTTCAGTGTGGTTTTCGATAATCATTCTTGTATGACCTTGGTTTGTACGCCAGATTATCATATCACCTTTTTGGAGAAGTGTGTAAGCTTCGTAAAGTGTTTGTTCGTTTGTTGCAGCAATAATTGCATCAGTTTTCTTTGCGCCTTTTTCGATTACCATATTTCCAAGGGGATAAATACCTGTTTTATCACCTAAAGGGAAACAAGTACCTGTATCGTAAGCGGTAATGTTTGTATCAAAACGTTTCCAAGCTAACAAAATAGAAGAAGAGCAGTCGTTACCCATTGTGTTGCTTCTATCTTTTGCTGTTTCATAGATGTACATTTGTTTTGTTTCATCGTAACGCATATCGTTTATAAACATTTCGAGGTCAGCGTCCGTAAGAAGATTTATGTAGGGAAGTCCGTGATAAACTTTACCTTTAATAAAGTCAGGAGAGGTGCTCATGGCATCTGTGTCAATGTTGTTCATAGGAGACCACTTAACGTTAGCCATCTGATACATATAGTCTACAACCCAATCACGCATATCTTTTTCGGGGATTGAATAAGTGGGTTTAGGGGCTTCTGTTTGTTCGCCCGTCTGATTAGTGTCTGTGGTGTCGTTAGGTGTTTTGTTTCCACCGCATGCTGTAAGAACAGCAAGTACTAAAACAAGCAGAAGTACGAAAGATAAAAGTTTTTTCATAATATTGTTCCTTTCGAAATTAGATACTTTATGAGTATTTTGGAGGCGAGATGATCAGAAGGTGGAATTATATATAAAAAGTCAATAGTTTTGCCTACCAATACGAATGTATATTAACACATATAGCACAAAAAATCAACAGATTATGAAACATTGTTTAAATATATTTTACATATTTAAGCGCTACATATCTTTAATTGAGAAAAGTAGAACGGAGTAAACAAAAAAACGAACTATGTCTTTACATTTTCTTGAAAAAGTGTATAATAAAAGTAATGAAACAGGAGGCAAATTTTTATGGGTAAACAGTATCATATCGCTTGTCAGGAAGGCGATGTTGGAAAGTACTGCATACTTCCGGGGGATCCGGGACGGTGCGAAAAAATAGCTAAATATTTTGATAATCCTAAAAAAATTGCTCAAAACAGAGAATACGTTACTTATACAGGTGAACTTTGCGGTCAAAAAGTATCTGTAACATCTACAGGTATCGGTGGGCCTTCTGCTGCTATTGCTATGGAAGAGTTAGCACAGATAGGTGCTGAAGTTTTTATAAGAGTCGGAACGTGCGGCGGAATAAATACTGATGTTATGGCAGGAGATGTCGTTATCGCTACCGGCGCTGTCAGAAATGAGGGTACAAGCCGTGAGTATGCTCCGATCGAATATCCTGCAACTTCAGATTTTGATACCACAAGCGCGTTGGTAAAGGCGGCAAATATTCTTGATTTAAGGTATCATACGGGGGTTGTTCAATGCAAGGATTCATTTTACGGCCAACATTCTCCAAACCGCAGTCCCGTTTCATACGAGCTTTTGAATAAATGGGAAGCATGGAAAAGGCTTGGAGTTTTGGCAAGTGAAATGGAATCAGCGGCTTTGTTCGTTACTGCAGCAGCATTAGGTGTAAAGTGCAGTTCTGTTTTTAGCGTTGTTTGGAACCAAGAGCGAAAGGCTATGGGATTAGTCGAAGAAGATTGTCACGATACGGACAGGGCTATAAGAACTGCCGTTGAAGCTTTAAAAATAATTATAAAAGGGGAATAATATGGAATTTTTGTACATGCTTGAAAAAATCAGAAATCCGTTCTTAGATGTTTTTTTTCAGTTTATAACGGAGTTTGGTTATGAACTTATTGCGCTTGGCGTTATATGCGTCTTCTTTTGGTGCGTTAATAAGAATTTCGGATACGAGATGGGATTTGCGTTTTTTGCATCGGGAATGTTAGTTCAAGGGTTGAAGATCACATTTAGAATAGACAGACCTTGGGTGCTTGACCCAGAGTTTAAGCCGATCGAGTCAGCTATGGAAGATGCAACGGGATATTCTTTCCCGAGCGGTCATACACAGTGCGCGACTACAATGTTTTCCTCTCTTGCTATACGTTTTAAACAGGTGTGGTTAAGAGTGTTATTTGTTGCGATGTTTTTGTTGGTAGGACTTTCAAGAATGTATCTCGGTGTACATACACCTAAAGACGTTCTCGTTTCAATGGCATTAACTCTTGTTTGCGTATTTATATTTCATAAGGTTTTTGTGAAAATTGAGAATAACAAAAAATATGATTTTGCTATTATGCTTGTATTGGCAGGTGTATCATTGGCTGTTATGATCTATTCTCTTGTTCTTGAAAATATGGGAATCATAACAGAATCCAAATACGCGCTTGATTGCTGTAAAACGGGAGGCGCTGGACTTGGTTTTGCTATTGGTTGGTACATAGAGAGAAAATGGGTTGATTTTAGTGTTAAGACACCTAAATTCTGGCATCAGATAGTTAAAGTGGCAATAGGTATCGGATTAGCATTATTGCTTAAGGAAATCCCCAAAAAGTTGTTTGGAGATACTGCCATTGTCGGTATGATAAGATATATGTTTGTAACTTTCTGGGTTGTTGCGGCATATCCGTTTATCGTTACTAAAGTGCTTCCAAAGCTTGAGAACAAAAAATCATAAAAAATAAATAAAACTCCCCTGAAGTTATAGGGGAGTTTTAATTAGAGAGATAAAAAAGAAAATGAAAGAATATAAAGATTTATATACCGAAGATGAAAGCAGAGCGTCTGTTTACAGGCACAATTATTTAGAATCTGTTTTGAATCTTGCTCAAAGTGTATCTGATATTGAAAGATCGAAGAGGGAAGAATACATCACTCCCGAAAAATTAAAGAATAACAGAGAAAAGTATTTATCCGATTTTAAAAAGGTTATAGGTGAACCTCTTTTTGATAGATCTGTAAAAAATGAAGTTCAGAAATTATTTGTTGCTTGTGATGAACAGGGATCGATTTACAGACTTGTTTTTAGTTTTGAAAAAGGAATAAAATTTTACGGACTTCTTTTTGTCCCGTACGATGCAAAGAGTGAAAAACTTCCGCTTATAACTGCAATTCACGGCGGAGAGGGAACGCCTGAACTTATTTCGGATATTTACGGAAAAAACTATTATTCACATATAACAAGACGTTTACTTGAAAGAAAAGCCGTTGTGTTTGCGCCCCAGCTTTTAATTTGGGACGGAAAACGGTTCGGTGATATGTTTGACAGGTTTGAGACAGATGCAAAATTTAAGGCGCTTGGCAGCAGTATGACAGCGTTCGAGTGTGAATGTATAATGGGTGCGCTTGATTATCTCTTAGATCTTGAGTTTATAGATAAAGATAAAGTTGGAATTACGGGACTCTCGTACGGTGCTTACTATTCTATCGTTACAGCAATTTTGGATACAAGGATAAAGGCTGTGTATTCGTCTTGCGTATTCAACGACAGAATGAAGTATTCAAGACCTGATTTTGTTTATTCAGGAATGGCAAACAAGTTTTTAGATGCGGAAATGACGGCTCTTATATATCCGAGAGCGATATATATTGAGGCGGGAAAAACAGACTGTTTCTTCAGTGTTGACGGCGCTGAAAAAGAATATGAAAGACTAAAAGATTTTTACTCCGATAGTCCTAATAATCTTGTATTTAAAACAACCGAGATAGGACACAGATATGACGATTTCGACGACGGTATAGATTTTTTGTTTAAAAAGTTATAAGAAATTTTTCAGAAAAAAAGGATGCTGAATTTTCAGCATCCTTTTTATGTTTGTTTGTATTATTTTTTGATTAATACATACCGTCCATTCCTGCACCTGCGGGAGCAGCGGGAGCTACGGGTTCTTTTTTGTCTGCAACAAGTGCCTCTGTTGTGAGGATTGTTGAAGAAATAGAAGCGGCATTCTGGAGAGCCGAACGTGTAACCTTAGTAGGATCAACGATACCGGCTTCGATCATATCAACGTATTTTTCTGTATAAGCATCAAAACCGTAACCTGCTTTATTTGCTTTACGAATTTCATTAATGATAACCGAGCCTTCAAATCCTGCGTTGTCAGAAATCTGACGAACGGGAGCTTGAAGAGCTTTAAGAACGATATTAACGCCTGTTTTTTCATCGCCTTCAAGGTTTTCTGCGAGTTTTTCGATTTCAGGAAGAATATTGAGGTAAGCAACACCGCCGCCTGCAACGATACCTTCTTCAACTGCAGCTCTTGTTGCGTTGAGAGCGTCTTCGATTCTGAGTTTCTTTTCTTTCATTTCAACTTCTGTAGCAGCGCCTACTTTGATAACTGCAACACCGCCGGAAAGTTTAGCCAAACGTTCCTGAAGTTTTTCGCGGTCAAAATCAGAAGTTGATGTTTCAATACTTGCTTTGATCTGAGCGATTCTGCTCTTGATCTCGTCGGGATTACCTGCACCGCCAACGATGATAGTGTTTTCTTTTGTGATCTTAACCTGACGAGCGCGTCCGAGCTGATCTACCGTTGCTTCTTTAAGGTCGAGACCGAGTTCGTCGGAGATAACTTCGCCGTTTGTAAGAATAGCGATATCACGGAGCATTTCTTTTCTTCTGTCTCCAAAGCCGGGAGCTTTTACTGCAACGCAAGTAAATGTTCCGCGGAGTTTGTTGAGAACGAGAGTTGTAAGTGCTTCGCCTTCAATATCGTCAGCAATAATAAGGAGTTTTCTTCCAGACTGAACGATCTGTTCAAGGAGGGGAAGAAGTTCCTGTATCGTAGAAATTTTCTTGTCTGTGATAAGAATAAATGCATCGTCAAGTACAGCTTCCATCTTATCTGTATCTGTTACCATATAGGGTGATGTATAACCTCTGTCAAACTGCATACCTTCAACAACTTCACAGTATGTGTCGGCTGTCTTTGACTCTTCAACTGTAATAACACCGTCGTTAGTAACTTTTTCCATAGCATCTGCAATAAGAGTACCGATAACTTCGTCACCGGCAGAGATTGTTCCTACACGTGCGATGTCAGCAGAACCGTTAACTTCTCTTGAAATGTTTTTGAGTGAATCAACAGCTTTATCAACAGCCTTCTGGATACCTTTACGAATAACCATAGGGTTAGCACCGGCTGCAACGTTTTTCATACCTTCGTGAATAAGTGCCTGAGCGAGAAGGGTAGCGGTAGTTGTACCGTCACCTGCAGCGTCGTTTGTTTTTGTTGCAACTTCCTTAACGAGCTGAGCACCCATATTTTCCATAGCGTCGTCGAGTTCGATCTCACGAGCGATAGTTACACCGTCGTTTGTGATAAGGGGAGCGCCGAATTTTTTATCAAGAACTACGTTTCTACCTTTAGGGCCCATTGTAATTTTAACTGTGTCAGCAAGTTTATCAACACCTCTGAGAAGGGCATTTCTTGCTTCTATACCATACATAATTTCCTTTGCCATAGTTGTAACCTCCAATAAATACTATCTGCAATAAATTATTCAACAATAGCGAGGATATCGCTCTGTCTTACAATAATATATTCTACACCGTCACATTTAACTTCAGTACCGGAGTATTTGCTTGTAATTACCTTGTCACCTGCTTTAACAGTCATAGTGATTTCATTGCCTTCAACGTTACCGCCGGGGCCAACAGCCACTACTTCAGCAACCTGAGGTTTTTCTTTTGCAGTACCTGCTAAAATAATACCGCTTTTTGTTGTTTCTTCAGCTTCGACCATTTTAATTACAACACGGTCAGCTAAGGGTTTGAGTGTCATATTGTTTTCCTCCTTAAAAGGTTGTAAATTAAATACAATTTTTTTGGTTAGCACTCTTGCTTCTTGTTTGCTAACACTAAATGTTATTGTATAATTTTCCCATATAAAAATCAAGCATAATTTGTATTATTAACACTTATTTAACAATTTATAATAATACGAATATCATATAGTTTAAATGAATATAATTCGACAAGAGAAGGGGGGATAAAGGTGTATAGAATACTTGATTTATTAAATAGGTATTTATTCGGTCCCGCATTACCTTTTGTGATATTCCTGATAGGCGGAATTTTGCTTTTTAGGTATGGAAGTTTTATGTTTTTTAAATTGCGTGTTATAATAGGTGTGCTGACAAGAAAAAATGATTCTTCAGGTCTATCTCCGTTTAAAACGGCTGTACTTGCTTTGGCAAGTACCCTTGGCGTAGGGAATATAGTCGGTGTATCAACGGCAATTTTTTCCGGTGGGCCGGGAGCTGTATTTTGGCTGACTTTAAGTGCTGTTGCTGCGATGTCGCTAAAATACGGCGAGGTCGTTCTTGCTGTGAAGTATAGAATAAAAGACGGCGGTGAATACAGAGGGGGCGCTATGTATTATATGCGTGATTTTCTGAAGAAACCACGCCTTTCGGTATTATTTGCCTTTCTTTGTTTAATTAATTCACTAACTGTTGGAAATATCGTGCAAGTTAACGCCGTGTCCGAATCTTTTTTTAACGTGTTTAATATTTCTCCTTGTATGTTTGGAGTTATATTTAGCGTATTGATTTTTGCATCAATATGCCGAGGTACAGAAAGAATATCAAATATTACGTCAAAAGTTATTCCGTTTGTTACTTTATTATACATAATATTATCCCTCTACGTTATAGTGATAAATATTAGTTCGGTACCTAATGTGATTAAACTAATAATTGATGAAGCTTTTAACGTGAAAGCGGCGGTCGGAGGTGTATTTGGGTACAGTATGATGTATGCTGTAAGATACGGAGTGGCAAGAGGAATAATGTCAAATGAGGCAGGTAGCGGAACATCCCCCATAGCACACGCAAAGTCAAATTTAAAAAGTCCTGTCGAACAGGGCTTTTGGGGAATATTCGAAGTTTTTGCAGATACTGTAGTAATGTGTAATTTAACAGCTTTCGTGATATTATTGTCTTTTGAAGAATTTGTAGTTAACAAAGGATTGACGGGAATGGCTTTGGTGCTCGAAGCATACGGAAAGTACGCAGGGGGCGTATCAAAATATGTTTTAGCTTTGTCGGTGTTTTTGTTTGCTTATGCAACTGTTATATGTCAGGCATTTTACGGGAATGAATGTTTGCATTTTCTAACTAAAAAAACATTTTATAAGAAGATCTTTATAGTGGGATTTTGTCTGACCGCATTTTACGGTGCAATAGG
>JBGVPD010000037.1:0-23157 GCA_045126815.1 Eubacteriales bacterium | reverse complement strand
GGGACATATTTCCTCTAACAGCTTATAAAACGCCTTATTATGTCCTAAACATCTTAAATGTGCCAGTTCATGATACACTACGGCTCTTATGCACATAGGATTTTTCTCTATAAGCCACACGTTTATCCATATACGTTCTTCCTTCGTATTGCAACTTCCCCACCTTGTTTTCATATCCCTTATGCGCCATTCTTTTGCTCGTATACCGCTCTCTTCTTGACATCTTTCGGCTATCTCGGGTAATATCTGTTCCATAGCCTCTCTGTACACCTTCGCAAGTGCTTTCTTTCTCGTCTCAATTGTACTGTTTTCGCCTACGCACAAAACTAAATCGTTACCCTTAAAATAATATCCTTCTTCCTTTGTCGTATCAATATGTAAAATGTATTTTTTACCTAAAAGTGTTCGCTCTTCGCCCTCTTCAAAGGTTGAATAATTAATATTTAAAGTCTTTTCCCTGCTTATAGCCTCTTTTAACCAAGCTTCTTTTGAATATACAAATCTCTTTATCTCTTCGTCAGGTACAAAAATGGGTGCAGATACAACCACCTTCTTATCCTTTGTCACTCGAAGATACATATTTTTTATCTTCTTTCTTATAATATCAATTTTTATCCCCGATATCTCTATAGTTTCCATTGTATTCTATCTCTCTTTTTTAACTTGACAAATAATTTTTATTATATATAATATGAAATGTACCAGACGGTGCGTTCGCGTGATATTATGCCGAAAGGTCGTATCGCGAGGAAAGTCCGGGCTTCATAGGGCAGGATAACGGATAACGTCCGCCGGAGGCGACTCCCGGGAAAGTGCAACAGAAATAAACCGCCAATCTTTCGATTGGTAAGGATGGAAAGGCGAGGTAAGAGCTCACCGGCATACTGGTAACAGTGTGCAAATGTAAACCCTATCCGAAGCAACACCGTATAAGAGTTTGTTTTATACAAGCGGCTGCCCGCCGTATACTCTTGGGTGGCACGGGTATTTCACCCGAAGCTTGTCGGTAACGCCAAGCGAAGATAGATGAACGCAGTTAAGCTTTATGCTTTCCACAGAACCCGGCTTACAAGTCTGATATAACCATATTTTTGACAACAGTCTCCTTTTAATTTTTAAGGAGACTGTTGTTTTTTTGTTATTCTTTTTTTGTTATTCTTTTTTTATTGTTTATCTTTTGCTGTCAAGGTAATTCTGCAAAATAATTTGAGCTGAAAGAGTGTCAACAACACCCTTTCTTTTTTTACCTCTCGTATTGGTCTCATTCAAAAATTGGTGTGCCGCCATTGTGGTACATCTTTCGTCAAAAAGAACGACCTCAAGGTTTGTCTTTTCTCTCAATCTTTCAGCTATCTTGGCCACTTTTTCAGCCTTTGGTCCTAAAGTTCCATTCATATTTACAGGATGACCTAAAACCAACATTTCTGCCGACAGTTCGTTTGCTTTTTCGGCGATCTTATTTATCAATCTGTTGATATCTTTTTCCTCAATATTACCTACGCCGTTAGCTAAAAATCCCAAAGTATCGCTTATAGCAATACCTGTTCTCGCTTCACCGTAGTCAATTCCCATTATTCTCTTTGCCATTACTTTAAACCGCCTTTATCAGTTCATTTTCATACACTCAACAACGCCCTCAATAACCTTATCGCACCAATCGTGTATATCGTCAAAAACTTCTTCTTTATTTATCTCGTTTATAAGCTCGTGACGCGCATTTTCGTAGAGTTTCATATTTACGTTGTTTACCTCGGCATCAAGCAATTCTTGGTAAACCAGTTCTACCCCTTTACCCTTACTTCCGATAGGATCGTCACTTCCGCTTATTATAAATATAGGCAAACTTTTTGGCACATCATACGCCCATTCGGGATATGAAACCATTTCATACAATCTCAACAAGTCGTTATATCCTCTCGACGTAAATGTAAAATTACACAATTCGTCGTTCGCGTGTGCTTCACCTATCGCCGTATCTCTTGATATCCAAGCCCCCGGTGTCTTTTCGGGAAATTCCATATCAAACACCTTCATAATAGCATCTTTCAGCGATGTCTGACGTGTCCTTCCACCCTTAAATCTTGCTGTAAATCCCGTTAGCGCAATACCCTGTTTTACGGGATATTTTCCGCCCACAGTACCCGATATTACAGCACCGTCGATGTCTGTTCCGTGATCAACTATATAATCACGGAGTATCAAACTGCCCATACTGTGTCCAAACATTATATAAGGTAGACGTCTGTATTTTTCTCTCATTATAAGCCTTAACGATTCGGTATCCTTGCTAAAATAATCGTACCCCTTTTTGGCTCCGAAATATCCTAAATCGTCTTTTGTTTTGGCGCTTTTTCCATGACCTCTTAAATCACTTCCGCATACAACTATGCCCTTATCACAAAGATATTCCGCAAAATGTTCGTATCTTTCCATATACTCACACATTCCGTGAATAATATGAAAAATAGCCTTCGGAGTCTTGTCGGGGGTGTATACGTAATACACTATCTCCGTCTCTTTATCTTGTGAAATAAAGCTCTTTTGTTCTTTGGTATAAGCCATCTTAAAACACCTTTCAGTTATATTTTTATGGGCGGCACATAAAGCGCCGCCCATAGCTGTTAAATCAAATTTACTCCGAGTCTGTCGGCAAATTTTTCAACGTCGTCTCTTGACGGAATTGATGAATATGTACCCTCTCTCGATACCGCAATTGCTCCCGCAAGGTTTGCAAATTCACAAGCTGCCTTGATATCGCCGTGTCTCATATACTCTATCGTCAGTGCCGCAGTAAACACGTCTCCCACTGCCGATTGGTCAATAAAAGTGGTATCGTACGCAGGTACAACGTGATAATATTTACCGTCGTATATAAATGCGCCCTTTCTGCCAAGCTTTAACACTACATATTTAGCATTGACCTTTGATTCTAACGCCATACACGCCTTTAAACATCTTTCGGGATCGCCGGGATAAACACCTGTATAGTGGTAAACTTCTTCTTCGTTTGGTGAAAACACCTCAACGTTTTCAAGAAGTTCAAGAGGGAGAGTCATCTTGTTCGGCCCCGCATCAATAAATACGGGTATTCCCTGCATTTTTGCAAGTCTTGATGCCGCAACTATCTCTCTGTCGGGCAATTCAAACTGCAAATATAAAGCATCGGGATAGCACATAAATGCATTTTCAAGATCTTCTCTTCCAAATCTCTTATTTGCTCCGGGGTATGATATCGTACGAGTCGTATCTCCCGCCTCGTTTATAACCGCAGAAAAACCTGTCGGAAGGTCGCTGTCTCTTGTTATAAATCTCGTATCAACACCGCAGTCACTGTAATATTTTATGAGTCTTACTCCGTTTTCGTCATCTCCCAAACGGGCACAAAAAACGGAATCTGCTGAAAGTTGTGCAAAGGACACCGCTGCAATACTGCCTCTACCTCCGGGAACGTAAGCATAATTGTTCCCCTCCGTAGTCTGCCCCGCAGACGGAAGTGAGCCTATATTCATAACGATATTCATATCTGCTCTGCCTACTGTCAGTATTCTTTTACGCATCTTTCACACCTTCTAACTCAGTGGATTATTAATAGTTAAACTCTTCTCCGTTGTGTCTGATAGTAACCTTGTTTTCGCCGGAATCGCTCTTTTCTACTCTACCTACGATCTTTGCTTCAACACCGTACTTTTCTGCTGTCTTTATCATAAATTCAGCATCCTCGGGAGAAACGAACATCTCAAGTCTGTGTCCCATATTGAACACTCTGTACATTTCAGCCTTACCAACGTCGGAATTTTCTCCGATTGCCTTAAACAACGGAGGAATCTCAAAAAGGTTATCCTTAATATAGTGAAGTCCCTTACCGAAATTCTTGCACTTAACCTGTCCGCCGCCCGTGCAGTGAACCATACCGTGAACCTTGTCACGTCCTGCTTCAAGAATTTCCTTAACGATAGGTGCGTACGTTCTTGTAGGTGACAAAATCGCATCTCCAACCGTTACGTTTGTTCCGGGAAGAATATCTGTAAATTTATAAGAACCGCAATAAACCTGTTCATCAGGAATTGTATTTGAATATGTTTCGGGATATTTTGACGCATATTCATGAGCCAAGAGCAAATGACGAGCCGCAGTAAGTCCGTTTGAACCCATTCCTGCATTATACTTATCTTCGTATATAGCCTGTCCAGATGATGCAAAGCCGACGATCACGTCACCTGCTTTGATATTATCACAGTCAATTACCATATCTCTTCTCATTCTTACAAAGAACGTAGAGTCAACGATAAGTGTCGATACAAGGTCGCCGACGTCTGCAGTTTCTCCGCCGCACATAGTTATATCAACCCCGTATTTACGCATTTTTTCAATAAATGCAGTATATCCTTCGATTACTCCCTTTACAGCCTTTCCATCAACACGGTGAGCATTTCTTCCGATGGTGTTTGACATAATAAAACCTTCGGTAGCTCCAACGCAAAGCAAATCGTCAAGGTTCATAACCATTGAGTCCTGCGCTATATCGTTAAACGCTGTGTAATCTCCCGTTTCCTTGAATTTTATATATGCAAGAGAGGACTTTGTACCCGCACCGTCTGCGTGCATAGCCGTGCAGTAATTTTCATCACCCGAAGGATCGGGCATAAGTGTGCAGAAAGCACCTTTGAAAACGCCCTTATCCAATGTTTTTACCGCGTTGTGAACGTCAGTTTTTTCTGCGGATACACCTCTTGATAAATATGCTTCACTCATTTATATTTCCCCATTTCCGCCGCCCATTAAAAATAAAACGGCCATATTAATACATAATTACATATATTATAGCATACTAATTCATTTCTTGCAAGTAAGTTTACACAATTTTTTCCCTTTTTCATCCTTTTCTTTCAATCTATTGTTTGCCCTATTTTTGTGTTATGAGCATCAATTTTTAACATTTTTTACCTTCTTTTACAATAAAAAGTGAAGAATTTGTGAAATAGAGTGAAAATTTTGTGAAAGAGGTTGATATATTATATAAATTTATATATAATATACTAGATGTTTTGTGCTCAAAAATTTTAATACGAGCCGCTCATTCAAAACTTTTTAAGGGTGATTATTATTTCAGACAAAATTAAAGCTTACAAAGACCATATAAAAGGAAAACGTATTTCCGTATGCGGAATAGGTATTTCCAATCTTCCTCTAATCGATTTTCTTCTTTCTGCCGGTGCTATCGTTACAGCACGTGATATGAAAGAAAGAGAATTTTTGGGAGAAGTTGCAGACGACCTTGAAAAAAAGAACGTAAAACTTATATGCGGTCCGTCTTATCTTGATGATATTGACGACGATATAATCTTCCGCACACCCGGACTGCGTTACGACAACAAAGGCTTTAGTGATGCAGTAAAAAAGGGCGCTGTCTTAACGAGCGAAATGCAAGTATTTTTCGACCTGTGTCCCTGCACTAAAATAGGCATTACCGGAAGCGACGGAAAGACTACCACCACCACTTTGATATCCGAAATATTAAAGGCAGACGGCAAGACCGTATGGTTAGGCGGTAATATCGGCAAACCTCTCCTTCAAGATGTTGACAAGATGAAAGAAAGCGACTTTGCCGTAATTGAACTGTCCTCGTTCCAACTTCACACAATGACAACGTCTCCCGAGATCGCAGTCGTTACAAACATTTCACCCAATCATCTCGATTATCACAAAGATTATCAAGAATATATAGACGCCAAGAAAAACATCTATAGTCACAATAAAGATATCTTGCTGATAACCAATAACGAAAACGATATTACTCTTGAGATGGCAAAAGAAGCAAACGGCAAAAAAATATTCTTCTCTTCAAAAAACACTTGCGACATCTATGAAGAAAACGGAAAAATATACGTTAAAGACGAAGAGGTATTACAGACCAAAGATATTCTTCTGCCGGGCAGACATAACGTTGAAAACTATATGGCAGCAA
This sequence comes from Eubacteriales bacterium, assembly GCA_045126815.1. Classification (GTDB taxonomy): domain Bacteria; phylum Bacillota; class Clostridia; order Oscillospirales; family CAG-272; genus RGIG1995. The sequence continues at coordinate 17,192 of JBGVPD010000037.1, read as the reverse complement.
TAGGCGCTACTTATAACTACGTTTCAAAAGACAGCTTTACAAAAGTTGCAAAAAACTTTAAAGGTGTCGAACACAGACTTGAATTCGTTGCCGAGAAAAACGGTGTTAAATACTATAATGGCTCCATTGACTCAACGCCTACAAGAACAATGGCTGCGCTCAGTGCGTTTAACGGCAGAAACCTTGTGGTTATTTGCGGAGGCTATGATAAAAAGCTTGATTATTCACCCCTTGCGCCCGTTATGGCAGAAAAAGCAAAAGCTGTTATTCTCACCGGCGCTTGTGCTCCGAAAATAAAACAGGCGTTTCTTGAGTGCGAAGAGTTTATCAATTCAAACACGGCAATAAAAGAAACGGACGATTTTGAAGATGCTATTATATTAGCATCAAAAACAGCAGACAAAGGAGACATAGTTCTTCTCTCACCTGCAGCCGCTAGTTTTGATAAATTTAAAAACTTTGAGATACGCGGCAGATTTTACAAAGACATCGTTTTAAACAAAATATAAGGTATTTAAATTATGATTTTTTCAGATAAACTTTTAAGCCTTGCAAAAGAAGCAGAAAAAGCTTTGCAGGAGAAATTCGAACAATTTGATAATACGTCGTTTATAAACACCCAAAAGGTTCTCGACGCATTCAGAGAAGAAAGGGTTGCCGAAGCTATGTTTGCCGGGTCAAGCGGTTACGGCTACGACGACAAAGGCAGAGACACCCTTGACAAGATATATGCAAAAGTATTCAACAAAGAAGCGGCTCTCGTAAGACACACGATAATTTCAGGCACACACGCACTTTCAACAGGTCTTTTTGGACTTCTGCGTCCCGGAGACGTTATGCTGTCGGTTACCGGCAAACCCTACGACACTTTGGATGAGGTTATAGGAATTAAAGACGACGGCGAAAACAACGGAAGTTTAAAAGATTTCGGCATTATCTATAAGCAAATCGAACTCACAGAAGATGGTAAAATAGATATTGCAAAAGTCGTTGAAACTTTGAGATCAGAAAAAATTAAAGTTGTATACGTTCAGCGTTCAAAAGGTTATCTCGACCGCCCGACACTTTCGGTTGACGAAATGAATGAACTGTATAGAGAAGTAAAAAAAGTTTCGGACGCCTATGTTTTTATCGATAACTGTTACGGCGAATTCGTTGAAGACAGAGAACCTGATGCTGACGTATTAGCAGGTTCACTTATAAAAAACCCCGGCGGCGGTATGGCTGAAACAGGTGGCTATCTTGCCGGAAGCGCAAAAGCTATCGAACTTATTTCATACAGACTTACCTCTGTCGGCATAGGCAGTGAGGCGGGATGCACCCTTAACACTATGAAAAGTATGTATAAAGGATTTTTCTATGCTCCGCACACAGTAGCACAAGCATTGAAAACTGCCGCCTTTGCAGCGTACGTTTTTGAGAAGCTTGGATATTACACTAACCCTAAATGGAATGACGACCGATATGACATTATTCAGGCAATACATATGTTACAAGGGGACAAGCTGTGCGCCTTTTGTCAGGGCATACAGTCAGGCTCTCCCGTTGATGCTTTTGTAACGCCTGAACCTTGGGATATGCCCGGTTACTCCGACTCTGTTATTATGGCGGCGGGTACGTTTACTCAGGGAGCATCTATCGAGCTTTCTGCCGACGGTCCTATGAAACACCCGTTTATAGCTTACTTCCAAGGCGGATTAACATACGAAAGCGGAAAAGTCGGAATTTTATGTGCCGCTGCAAAAGTTTTGGGCGAAGATTTATTTTAGAAAGAGGTATTTGATATGAAAAAATTTTTATCCGTATTTTTAATACTCGTTATATGCGTAGGAGCCTTTGTGGGTTGCTCTAACGAAAGAACAAAGGGCGCTCCCAATGGTATGAAGGCAGTTAAAAGCGACGACACTTTAAGTTACAACCTCTATATCCCTGCTCATTGGATACAGGATCTGTCAACAGGTGCTGTCAGTGCATATTGCAGTTCTGCCGACCTTTCAAATATTTCTATGACACAGTTTACACTCAGCAATAAGTTTTCTTTATCAGAACAGGTTGATGTATATCTTGAAGGCTTAAAAAATACTTTTTCTGATTTTACCATTGACGAAAAGTATCCCGAAAACGTTACCCTCGACGGTGTTGCTTCTTCAAAAATTGAATATACCGCAACACTTGCCGGTGACCAATATAAATTTATGAACGTAATATGTGTGCTCGGTGCTGAAATGTACATTTTCACATACACATCAACAGTTGACCTTTATGACAGTCACATAGAAGACGTTCAAAACATTCTCGACAATTTTGCATTTATCAGATAAACAGAAACGGATTAATATATGATTTATCTTGACAACAGCGCAACCACACCTCTTTGTCAAAATGCAATTGATAAAATGCATCAGGCGATCGAGGTCTTTGGCAATCCCTCTTCCCTTCACAGCGTAGGTTTTGAAGCGGAAAAGATGAAAGAAAGTGCGCGTGATACAGTTTACAAAGCCCTTGGCGTTAAAAAGACGTCGGGAGATAGGATTATTTTTACAAGCGGTGGAACGGAAGCTAACAACCTTTCTGTCTTCGGATGCGTTCACGCAAAGCCGTCAAACAAAGGTAAAAAGATCATAACCACAGACAGCGAACACCAGTCGATACTCACCCCTTTTAAAATGTTGGAAAACGAGGGGTATGAGGTAGTTTATCTTCCAACAAAAGACGGATACGTTGATATCGAAGACGTAAAGAAAAACGTTGACAAAAACACTATCTTTATTTCCGTTATGACGGTAAACAACGAAACCGGTGCTATGTACGACATAAAAAACATTTTTAAGGTCGCAAAAAGCATTAATCCCAATATTACGACTCACACCGACTGCGTTCAAGGATTTATGAAGATGCCTTTTTCACCTACATCTTTAGGAGCCGATATGTGTACTATAAGCTCTCATAAGATACACGGTCCTAAAGGTTGCGGCGCTCTTTACGTATGTGCTGACGTTATAAAAACAAAAAGACTGACACCAATAATCTGCGGAGGCGGTCAAGAAAACAATTTCCGTTCGGGTACGGAAAATATGATCGGTATATGCGGTTTTGGCGGTGCAGTTGAATATATGCACAAAAACATTTCGGATAATTTCAAAAAGGTATCAGCATTAAGAGAATATGCGGTAGATAAATTGTCTTCAATAGTTAAGATAAATCAACCCGGCGTATGTTTACCGAATATTATAAACTTTACGCTTCCCTATATAAGAAGCGAAACTATGCTTCATTATTTATCAGGAAAAGATATCTTTGTTTCAAGCGGCTCTGCTTGTTCTTCCAATCATGCAAAGAAAGCAAGTCACGTTTTACTTGCCTTTGGTCTTTCGATCAAAGATGCAGACTCGTCATTAAGAGTCAGTCTTTCGGAGACAAACACAAAGACCGATATTGATAAACTTTTTGATGCATTATCAGAAGGAATAAACACGTTGGCAAAAGCTGAATGATTTTTTGAAGTTTTATCAGCTTTATCTATACACTTACCAATTAAAAAAATAATACTCACTATTTGGGGGATCAAATATGATAAAAATCGACCATTTGGTTAAACATTTCGGCGACAAAAAAGCCGTAAACGACATAAGCTTTACAGTTGAAGAGGGAGAAATAGTTGCATTCTTAGGCCCTAACGGCGCTGGAAAAAGTACGACTATGAATATTTTGACAGGATACCTTTCTTCAACGTCGGGAAAAGCGGAGATAGACGGTGTGGACATTCTTGAAGCTCCTCTCGAAGCAAAAAAGAAAATAGGATTTTTGCCCGAACAGCCTCCTCTCTATCTTGATATGACAGTTGAAGAATATCTTAACTTCGTATATGACCTTAAGGGATGTAAACTCAACCGAAAAAAGCATATTGCTGAAATTTGCGAGGTCGTTAAGATCACACACGTATACAAGAGAATAATCAAAAACCTTTCAAAAGGTTATAAACAGCGTGTAGGTATAGCTCAGGCGCTTATTGGTAATCCGAAAGTAATTATATTTGACGAACCTACGATAGGTCTTGACCCGAAGCAGATCATCGAGATCCGAAATCTTATAAAAAATCTCGGAAAAAATCATACCGTTATATTGAGTACCCATATTCTCTCGGAAGCTCAGGCTGTTTGTGACAGAATTATTATCATAAATGAGGGTAAACTCGTTGCAAACGAAAAGAGAGAAAATCTTTCAAATCTTATTCAGGGTAACAGAAGATTTGAAGTACAGATATGCGGTCCTTATAAAGAAGTATTGTCATGTTTGAAATCACTTCAAGGTGTTTCGTACGCTGAATATCTCGGCGCGTCCGAGCTCGACAGCCACTTGTTTATGCTTGAAAGCTATCCCGGAGTTGACATTCGCAAAGCTCTGTTCTACGCTCTCTCAAAAAACAGTTGGCCTCTTATAGGTATCGATGCTATGGGAGCTACCCTTGAAGATATCTTTATTTCATTAACCGATAATAAAGAAAACACACAAAAGAACGTCAAAACAAAAAGACAAGGAGGAAAATAAGATATGTTAGCAATTTACAAGAGAGAACTCCGTTCTTATTTTTCAACGTCAATAGGTTATATATTTATAGGTATTTTCCTTGCTCTAAGCGGCGCTGTATTTTCATACTGCACACTCCAGATGGGCTCTGAAAGTGATCCTACACTCTATTTTTCACTTATGCTCTTCGGTCTCGTAGTAATTATACCGTTGCTCACCATGAAACTTTTCTCAGAAGAGCGAAAAATGAAAACCGAACAGTTGTTGCTCACCTCGCCCATAAGTCTTTGGGGTATGGTTTTTGCAAAATTCTTGGCAGCATACACTATGTTTGCGGTAACTTTTCTTTTCAGTTGCTTTAACTTCCTTATCCTCTACGGATACGGAACTCCCGAAACGGCTATTATAATAGGAAACGTTATAAGCATTTTGTTGGTTGGACAAGCTTTCGTCGCGATCGGCGTATTTGTTTCCGCCCTTACCGAAAACCAACTTATCGCAGCTTTCGGCACGATTGCAATTCTTCTATCCCTCCTTCTCGTTGGCTTTATCAGCAACGTTGTAAACTTTACGCCTATCCGTGTTGTTATTAACTGGATCTCGATCTTCACACGTTTCACGCCCTTCACATACGGAGAATTCAGTTTCAGCGCGATCGTATATTATGCTTCTATTGCATTTTTGTTTTTGTTCCTCACAGTACGCGTTTTTGAAAAGCGCCGTTGGGAATAAACCGTATAGAAAGCGAGGAATTTTAAATGAACAAAATAAAAGATTTCTTAAAAAACAAAAAATTTAAATACGGCGCTACGGCAATCGCATTCACATGTGTTTGCATCGCCCTCGTTATAATTTTTAACGTTATTTTTTCTTCTTTGGCAGACAAGTTTCTCTGGTCGGTCGATATGACTTCATCACAGCTTTACTCTTTGTCTGATCAGACAAAAGAGCTTTTTAAAGATATTGAAAACGACAAGAAGATTACAATAAACTTCTGTCAGCCTTTTGATTCTCTTGCTGAAACTTATGAGCTTAACCTCATATATCAGTGCGCAAAAGAATACGAAAAAGCTTTTGATTTTATCGAAGTAGATTATATTGACATTATCTCTGATCCATCTTCCGTTGAAAAGTTTGCAAACAGCTCTAACTCAAGAATAACACAAAACAGCGTTGTTGTAACAAGCGAAGATAAAGACGGAAAAATGATCGATTTCAGGACGTTTACTTGGAATTCATTCTTTGCAACATACGAAGGCGAAACAGAGCCTGCTGCATTCAGCGGCGAAGTTAAATTCACATCGGCGATCCTCCAGCTCGTCGGTGATTCCCCCGTTGCTTACTTTACGGTAGGACACGGTGAAGAAACAGGTTATGAAAACGCTCGTCCTTCCCTTTGGGAGCTTTTTGAAAATGCGGGATACGAAGTTAAGACTATTGACCTTTCAAAAGATTCGTTTGATGAAGAATCACAGGTTCTTATTATAAACGGTCCCGATTATGACTTTGGCGGAGAAAAAGACGCATTTAACGAAGTCGACAAGATAGGCGACTTTTTAGGTCAAGGCGGAAATCTTATGCTCTTCGTTGATCCCACAACCCCCAATCTTCCCGAGCTTGAAGCTTTAATTGAAGAATGGGGTATAAGAATTGAAGATGCAACCATTTTTGACTATGAAAACAGCTTTGACGTTGACGGAATTAAACTTAACGCATCATACGCTACCGATACCGTTGGTTCAAAACTACACGAACAGTTAAGACTTCTCGATTCAACTCCCAGAGTAGTTGTTGAGAGAGCTCGTCCTTTGACTATTCTTCAAAACGACTGGGTAACAGATAACGTTACAAAGAAAAACGCTTCCTCTGTTATAACAACATATAACACTGCAAAAGCAAAAGCGCTTGATAACAGCGATTTCTCTAAAAACGGCCCATATAATCTTATGACCATCACCTGCGAACAGTCGGTTAAAAACAACCAGATCTATGAATCATACGTATTGGTTGTAAGCTCATCCGATTTTGCAAACGACTCTTATATCTACAATAATACCTATGCAAATACGGATATTCTTTATGCAGCTATGAAAGTCATGGGTAAAGAAACTATTCCTCACAGCATTTCTGAAAAAATGTTCTATGATAATTCACTCACAATCACAAACAAAGCGGCTAACAACTGGACTTTGATCATTTCGGTAATCGTTCCCTTGATTGTATTGGGAGTCGGCGTTGTAATCCAAGTAAGGAGAAGACACTTATGATAAAAAACAGAATTAAACTTATTTCTGTAATTTCCGTTTTATTCGTAATTCTGACCGTTCTGTATTTTGTTGTAATTTCTCCCTTGCTTAAAGATGACAGTAACACAAACGAAGAAATTAAGCTTCTTGAAGGAGAGGCTTTGGGACAAAACTCAAAGATCCTTATGTTTGAACATCAGCCCCGTGAGGCTATTCAATCAATAGAAATATCAAACTCAAACGGCAAATACAACTTTATTTATGATGCAGAAAAAAAGGGTTTTTACGTTGAAAACTATTCCCTTCTTCCTTACAGCGAAGAACAGATCTCCTTTTTGATTTCACACGCAGGTTATACTGCAACCTTGATGAGAGTAACCGAACATACCGATGACTTTGAGCAATACGGACTTGACGAAGGCAGTAATCCTGCATATTACGTGTTAACAACGAGAAAAGGTGACAAACATAAAGTCTATATCGGTGATATGATTCCTATGGGAACGGGTTATTACGCAAGATATGAAGGAAGAGACGCCGTTTACGTTCTTAACTCTGCAATCTCTACAACTCTTTTGGGTTCTGTTGAAAACCTTACCACAGCAGTATTGTTTACTCCATTTTCCCAAACAGACTTCTTTATGATCAAAGACTTCATAATTGCAAAATATGATGAAGATAATCCTAGACAACCCTCAAACAATAACGAAAATTCTGATACTGAAAACAGCGAATTTGTAAAAAATATATTTATCGCATTATCTACCGAGACAAAGACCGTAACGGATGACAATGGCAACAAAACGGAAGAGTTTGACAGATATAAGATATACTATCCCGGCGAATATACGGCATCCGAAAAAATGGACAACGTTTTACAAAGCTTTATGGAATTTTACGGAGATTACGTAGTTGCAGTCGGAAAAGATAACGAAGTGATCCCAAAAGAAACTCTTGAAAAGTATAATCTTACAAATCCTGCATACGAACTGCTCTTCACCCACAATGATATTCAAAACGATATTCTTATAAGCGAAAAAAATGAAGACGGAACGTACTATGCATATTCATTAAGATATAACATAATTTGTTCTATGTCAGAAGATATGCTTGAATTTCTTGAATGGGAATTTTTAGACTTTGTTCAAAAGCCTATTTTCCAATATAATATAAACGACGTTTCAAGCTTAAGAGTTACTACAAACGACTTTGATGAAACGTTTATCCTCTATTCATCAAAAGGCGAAACGACGACTAACGCATTAGGTCAAACAACAACCCCGACAATTCTTGACGTTAAATTAAAGAGTAATGGAACCTACCTTAAAGACTCCGAAAACTTCCGCCAACTCTATATGGGACTTCTTTCAATAAACCTTGTAACGTATTCCGACGTAAAAGATACGGAAGGTATTGAAAAATTAGCAACTGTTAAAGTTGAAATGAAAAACGGAAAAACGTTGACCTATGAATTCTGGCCGTACCACACACGCCGTTGTCTGTATACTCTGAACGGAAAAGGCGAATTCTATGTATATAGAGATTCTATTCAATCCTTTATAGACAACGCAAAAAAAGTTGTTAACGGCGAAAGCGTTAACTATCTTGAATAAAACAAAACTAAAAGACCATCGATTTGTCGATGGTCTTTTGTCTTTTATCTTTATTTTGCCTTTTCGTAAAACTTATTGTCAAAAAGATTTCTTACAGCCTTATATCCTTCGTGAAGTTCCATCAAAGTAACTTCTTCTATAATTTCTTTATTATCCGAAAGATACAGCATTTCTCCCTCTTTTAAATTAAAAGGCACTGCCATTTGATGATACTTTTCACTTCCGCTGTAATTGTCACAGTATATTACTACCTTGCCCTGTGGCTCAATTATCCTTGCGGGAAGCATATACTTACCAACCTTTTTTGACGTATCGCTGAGTGAATATCCATACGTTGATACAGCTTCAGACTTTGAAGGATTATAAAGTACAATATAATCGTCACTTCCCTCTGAAGAGTATTCCAAAACGGTAAGAGGCATATTCTTCTTTTCGGTAACGGAAACAGTAAGTTCAATATTAGAATTATTGTTTCTGTATTCTTCCGATATATAAAGCTCGGGATTGTATACCTCAACTCCATTTACCGTCCAATGAGAAAACTCATATCCCACCATAGGACAGCAAACAAAAGTTTCTCCGTATTCTACAAGATACTTACCGTCAAACTTATCGTATATTTTCCAATTACCTGCGGTTATATAACAGTTTTCAACATCATTTATAGTTACAGTATACGTATTTCCGCTGACACCAAACGCTTTCTTTAAATCAGTAATAAGTGTTGCCGGCCGCTTTCTTGCATATATTCTGTTTTCTTCAACCCCTCCCAAAATATTTAAAAGAGGAGTGTTTGAAAACCTGCTCTCGTTTTTGTAATACCGTAATTCTGTCAATCTTTCTTCGTGCATTTTATCAATAGTTGCCGTATAGTTCTCAGTTGAAAATGCGCCGTTCATTAACTCCATACAGTAATCAATAAACTTTTCTACACAGTCATCACGTTCCATCAAAGCTTTAAACAGCTTACTTCTGGTACTCTTAGTCAAAAGATTTACGTTCAATACGTCTTTGTCTGCGCCCCAAATCCAGTCCATATCGTGAACCAGAAAACGCCACTTACCGTCAAAGATCGTACCCTCTTTATACTCTTCGCCTTCTGCCGTATAATATCTGTAAGCCTTATGGTTATTATTCGGCCAGTCGTTATTGTTTATGTAAACGTTAATAGCATAGTAGAACAAGTAGTTATCAACGTCAACGCGTGAACAAAAGTTTTCAAAAACTTCGTCATCGGTCATATCCAAAACCTTAAAAGTATCGTAAATATCGTTCCAGTCGTCATAAAAATATTGATCTTCTTCAAGAGTATCATTTTCATAACGACTATCAGGCTTTTCTCTCTCAGGCCCCGAGGCAACTGCCATTGTTCCCGAATATGCTCCGTAATGCTGCTCAAACCATTTATCGCTTATTACGTCGTGCGCCCACATACTTCCGTAGTATTCACCGTTTAAAAATACGGATATAGGTTCTACACTTTGAGCTCCCGGAAATCCCGCTTGAAACGCTAACGTTTGATGAAGCTCGTCACGCATATGCGATCCCTTTAGATCACTTCCCGAAGAACGAAGCACGAGTCTCTTATATTCTGTTATAAGTCTGCCCGAATTGTCATAAGCATAATGTTCGCCAAATAATGGGAAAGAAAATTTATTGTTTATTTCATCGTATTCCGTTCTCGCATATATTTTCAGCGACTTTAAAATCGAGGCTCTTGAATATGCACCGAAAGGACGAACACCCGCCGTCTGATTTATAACCTGAACACCGTTCGGAGTAAACATCTGCACGTTTACTTCCCTCTCCGATGCCCAACCTCTCTGGTTATATCCTGCCGGGGATATCGCAATAACCTTTTCGTTTGGATTTTCCCTGATCCAATCGTCTCTGAGTTTCCCTTCAACAAGTATACCGTTTTCATATCCAAACAATTTGTCGGGATCACAGGTTATAAATACCGTAAGATTTGTAAATCTTTCTTCTATATTATTACCGACGGCATAAGTGTTAAATATACATTCTCCCATAGTGCCGTCCGAATATATCGGTCTTGCCGTTACGGAATATACGTTTACTTTGCTCCCCGTCGCCTTAAGTTTTATACCTGTTTTTTCATAAATACTGCATTTGGATAAATCAAGACTTTCTCCGGGAACGTTACCGTCAAGGGTATAGTAAATTGTGCATTCTTTATTTGTTTTTATTACCACGTTTACTTGTTTTTCGTAGAAAGACGGAATGGTTTCAAAATATATATCACCTGAATTTTCCGAATTATTTTTAATGGGCAAATCATTACCGTCTTTTATTCCATAATCAAAAGAAACGAAAAACAATACAAGTAACAACAGTAATATGAAAAATGCGCATATATGCTTTAAATATTTTTTCATATTAAACCAAAACTTTTCACATATCGCTTGTGAATTCAACAAGCATAGAATTTGTTACACCCTCAATATCCATAAACTTATCGGCAAGCGCATTTGCAAATTTTTTGCCGCTTACCTGAATAGTAATTTCACACTCTGTCTTTGTACGAATACTGTTTTTCAATCTGTAAAAAGGTGACGGCAGAGCCTTTTCAACAGCCTCTTTTGCACCGTTATCGTATTTTACAACGATAAGATATCTCTTTGTTCCAAAACGAAGCAATACGCCTACAACGTATACCGCCGCTATAAAGAGAGTACAGAATATAGCCGTTTGATACAATCCCGCACCGCAAGTAATACCTACGGCAACAGACCAGAACAAAAAGCCAACGTCAAGCGGATCTTTCACTGCTGAACGGAAACGTATGATACTGAGTGAACCTACCATACCTAACGACAACACGATATTTGCAGATATCGTCATAATAATAAACGTCGTTATAAGAGATGTCATAACAAGCAAAAGATTAAAATTTTCACTGTAACACGTTCCGCGATAGAATATTCTGTAAACCAAATAAATTATCAAACCGCAAAAAAATGCGATACCTATTCCTGTCAAAATCTCTTTGGGCGATAATTCAAGCAACAATCCCGACTGCTTTATACTGTCTCTGAAATCGTTAATTAATGTGTTCATAAGAAAATCCCCTTAACTTTTTTATTTAATCAGTATACTGTTTCTTTTCAAATAATCACGGCAAAGCATATACTTCGATGCCGCCATCGGTGTATATCCTATCGACAAAAGCTGACGGATAAATGACGGAAGGTATCGGTCAAACTTGACCTCAAGAATAACCTCGTTTTTATCAAAAATAAATCCGTTTTTATATTTGTCGGAGAAAAAGTCGTTGGTGGTTATACCGCAGCTTAACTCCTTATCAAACGTTATTCTGGTATTTGACAGAGGATGTAAATACGCTTCTCTGACATAATCGACCGTAACTACGGGTGATAGTCCTTTGTCTCGATTTAAAATAAACACCCTTTTAGCCAATTCGTTTTCTTTATCGGAAAGACACGAGAAATCTGACTTATTTATCATATCAAACGTCGGCTTGTCTATTCTTACTGAAGTTTTTTCAATCTTGTTCAGTTTTTTCGCCTTGCACTCAAGCGCAATAAACGAAGGATCATAATTATATGCACGTAATCTGTACTTTTTTCTGTTTGTATCTCCCGATAGTTTTTCATAGTAGGAAGTGTCTTTCAAGTCGTCAAGATAAAGACTTGTTATTCTGTATCCGTCGGGGGATTTTGTATGCTTATCCATTGTTAATACAGACGCGATACGTCTTGACAAAATTACGTAATCTTCATATTTCAGCAAATATTTTATCTCATTACGCAGCAACAACTATCCCTCCTTATCACCATACTTTCCTATATTATATCATAGCAAACACAATTTATCAATCACGTTAAAATGACAAATTTATAACACTCATTTTGTACATTTTAACTACAAAAAAAGACGGTAAATATAATACCGTCTTTTTATATCTTCAACCCTCTGCCAATCTTTCAACAGCAACGTATATATTGGATATTTGATACCACGTTCCGAAATCAACGCTTCCCGATGTGGGTAAATCAAATATTTCCTGGAACGTTCTTACCGCCCCCTCTGTTAACGGGCCGTATATACCGTCAACACGCAACTTCTGTATTGCCGGATAGTTATCGGATATTGCGTTAAGCTGTTCTTGTATAGTTCTGACATAAGAGCCTTCCGAACCTATTTGCAGTGGACTTCCGGGATATGATGAGGGTACTCCCTGCACAGTTTCAGCCGCCGCAAGATATATGTCGCTTCCGTAATAATTTCTCAGTATCTCAACGGCATCAAATCCTCTGTCTCCCAAATTTTTTGATCCCCATTGGCTTAACCAGCCGGGACAGCTTACGTTGCTTCCGTTACAGTACTGCGCAAAATAAGGCTGCCTTATATTCGGTTTCGTTATGTACGTAGTAAACAGATAATCGACTACTTCCGATATCTCCGAGAATATATTTCTGCCATAAACAAATGCTTGGTCGTAAGCCGTAGAATTGGTTATTGTAAAATCATACCCCTTACCTCTGTACCATTCGGTGTATACTCTGTTTAGCGTAAAAGAAATGATTGCAAGAACGTTTGCCTCAATAGTCTCAACGGGCCACGTTGAATATATCTCGCAACTTGCAACGTTCTTTATATAATCCTTAAACGGAACGTAATAATTCTGCGCCGATGCATTTGAAGGTACACCATCGTGAACTATTATAAATTCCGGAACAACGGGCTCAGGCAATACAACGAACCCCTCTCCCTCAGGTAACGGCTTTATTGCCTCTTCGGGAATCTTTGACGGAAAATCTCCCCACAAAGTATGCGGAAGAACAAATATATTATTTTCAATAGGTCTGTTAGTCTGCCTTCTTGTTAAAAAAATATTCTGCAAAGCCAAAGTCTCGGGCAATATTTGAACCCTCTCTATTCTGTAAGGCTCAAACCCCTCTGCATTTACACTTATATTATATTCCGAATAAGGTCTTACCGCCGATTCAGGCTCAAGGGAATACTCAATAAAAGGTGCGCCCAAACTTATTTCCTCAGTGTTACCCGACGAATTGGTAACTATTTCTTCAATAACTTCACCGTCTTCACCGGTGGTCGATATAGTAACTTTTACGTTATTTAACGGTCTGCCCTCAGTTTCGTCATATACGCTTACGCGTAAAAAACCGAGTTCAAAATTATTCTCATTCTGCATACTAAACACCTCAATTATATATTTACTATCATTTTATGCATTTCTTCGGTTTTGATTAAACTACACAATAATGCTGTTATGACATATACTGAATTTAAGGCAGGTATTTTTTATGAATGATCAAAACTATATACAAGATAATATTGATACGCAGTTAAGAATAACCCCTAATCTACTATTTGAAGGAAAACTTGAAGTTATAGTTAAATATAACGGCGATATCCTATATCTTCAAGATACCTTTGACGCTGTTGAACTGCTGAATAACAGTTACGCTATTATCACAGGAACAACAGAACAGATCCGAACATTATATAGAAATCCAAATATTGAATATATTGAATTGCCGAAAACACTTGAATATGAACTGTCAAACAGCCGTTATTCAGCCTGTATCACCAGAGTACAGTCCAGCCCATTCAATCTTACAGGTAAAGGTACTGCTATCGGAATAATAGATTCAGGAATAGATTATACACATAACGATTTTAGAAACGCTGACGGAACAAGCCGTATTCTTTATATATGGGACCAAACCACCGACGGTAATGCACCTAAAGGTTTCAGAAGCGGTTATGAATATACAAACGCAGAAATAAATCAAGCTCTCCTTTCCCCCACACCTTTCGATATTTTAAATTTCAGGGACACAATAGGTCACGGTACGGCTGTAGCAGGGATAGCGGCAGGAAACGGCAATCAATCAAACGGAAGAGAAAAAGGGGTAGCCCCAGAGTCCTCTTTGATAGTAGTAAAATTGGGAAGAAGAGGCTTTGGCGCTTTCCCGAGAACAACCGAAATTATGCGAGGGATAAAATACGTTATAGACAAAGCAAGAGAACTGCAACTTCCCGTCAGCATAAACTTAAGCTTTGGCACAAACAACGGCTCACACAGCGGTGACTCTCTCTTTGAGCAATACATAAACGACGCATCAGGCGAGTGGAAATCAGTTATATCCGTTTCTATGGGAAACGAGGGGGATACGTCACATCATTTTTCTACCGTTCTTTCGAATAACGATAATATTAATATCCCTATATCCGTGTCTAACGCACCTGAAAGAATGTACATAACCCTTTGGAAAAACTTTGCAGATACGATCAATTTTACTATAACATCCCCCTCTAACGAACGTTCTCCCGAAATCATACCAACGCAAGACCTATACCGTTTTACACTTTCAAATACCGATATAACAGTTTTCTACGGACAACCGACAAATTATACACAGTATCAAGAGGTGTATTTTCTGTTTGAAAGCAGAGATCTGTTCATCACCGAGGGGATTTGGAATATAAACGCTGAAGCTATAAATATAGTTGACGGAAGATTTGATATGTGGCTGCCGACGGTCGAAGACGTTTCGCGCAATACTGCCTTTTCTTTTCCAGATATAAACGTTACTCTTACCCTGCCATCTTCTGCCGAGAGGGTTATTTCGGTTGCAGGTTATAACGCAAATACAAATACCATAGCAGCTTTTTCCGGCAGAGGCTACACCAGAAATGACGTATATATAAAACCCGATATAGCCGCTCCTGCGGTCAATATACTTACCACAAAAACCGGAGGAGGATATATGCAGTTTTCGGGAACAAGCTTTGCTTCTCCATTTGTTGCCGGTTCAGCCTCGCTTATGATGGAATGGGGAATCGTTTTGCAAAACGATATTTTTCTTTACGGGCAAAGAGTTAAGGCTTTTCTGCAAAAGGGTGCTAAAAGAAGCCCGAATAATACTTATCCCAACAATTATTGGGGGTACGGAACACTATGTCTTTCAAACACTATGGACCTTTTAGTACAATATAATCAAGGAGGATTTGTTTTATAATGCTTCAAGATAACCAAATTCAAGATTTTATATACAGCCCCAACACCACCGATTTTATCGTAAGAGCAAACGAGTATTATATCAACGAAATACAAAGCTATCCGTTTATAAAGGTCACACAAATTCTGTCCGATTACTTTATTTTGGGATACGTTGAAAACAGCGATATTGAGAAATTGGGCGACGTTCTCGGAACAAACTTTTACTCTTCTCTCCCTTATGTAGTGGGACTTCAGGATCGATCAGCTCTCGAAAGTTCGGGTATTATTCAAATTCAAGAACAAGCATTTTTAGAGCTTACGGGTAACGGTGTTTTAGTAGGCATTATTGATACGGGAATTGATTACACAAACCCCGTTTTTAGATTTGAAGACGGCACGTCAAAAATTGCAGCTATTTACGACCAAACTATCCCCGGAACACCTCCCGAAAACTTTTTGTTTGGCTCGGAATATACAAAAGAACAAATTAATGAAGCCTTGCTTTCGCAGACACCGTTTGAAATAGTACCAAGTAATGACACAGTAGGTCACGGCACTTTCCTTGCATCTTTGGCGTCGGGGAGAGCAGTTGACGATTTTAGAGGTGCTGCCCCCGATTCCGAGCTGGTAGTTGTAAAGTTAAAAGAGGCAAGTCCTTTTATAAAGCAAAATTATTTAGTTCCCGAAGAAAACCAAAACGTTTATGAAAGCACTTCAGTTATGCTCGGAATTGAATATATACTTCAAAAAGCGAGAGAACTGGGAAAACCGGTCGCCATTTGTCTCGGTGTTGGAACAAACCTCGGAAACCATGACGGTACCACCCTTTTTGAACAATATATAGGTATGGTTGCAAATATAACGGGGGTTTGTGTTTGCGCTTCTGCCGGAAACGAAAGTCAGGACAGACATCACACAAGGGTGGTCATACCAAACCAAAATTCAACGGTTGACATTAACATAAACACCCAAGAACAGCAAAGCGGTATATATCTTTCTATTCTTAATTCAGCTTCAGACAGAATATCGGTTTCTTTGAAATCCCCAACGGGAGAAATAGTTACACGAATACCTGCAAGAGCGGGAACTACGTATACTTCAAGACTGGTACTTGAAAGGGCAAAAGTTACCATTCAATATTTTTTCCCACTTTCTATCAGTAGCGGTCAGGCAACCATAGTTAAAATAGAAAACGCAACTCCGGGAATATGGACCGTAACTCTGTACGGCGATATAATAATCGACGGAACTGTCGATGCTTATTTACCGCTGACATCTATCGGTTATCCAAACGTTGAATTTCTTGAACCCGATCCCAATTATACAATAACAGTCCCAGGAACTTCTTCTGCCGTTATAACGGTTGGCGCATATAACGACGAGGATAACAGCCTGTTTATTAATTCTTCCTGGGGCCCGACTCGTCTTCCCGCAACATCTCCCGACTTTGTTGCTCCGGGTGTAAGAATCAACGGAATATTCCCCACAGGTCCGGGGGTAATGAGCGGTACGTCTGTCGCAACTGCAATTACTACCGGCGCTTGCGCGCTTATGCTACAATGGGGTATCGTTGAAGGTAATGCGACAACGCTTGATACGTTTCAGATAAAAGGCTATCTTATACGAGGTTGTGACAGAGATGACAACAGAACTTATCCTAACTTTCAGTGGGGATACGGAAAGCTCGATCTGTACAATTCGTTTAACTTAATCAGAGACGTATAAAAAATATAGAGAGTTGGGGGGGGGGGGGGGGGGGGGGGGGGGGGGGGGGGGGGGGGGGGGGGGGGGGGG
>JBGVPD010000036.1:0-12779 GCA_045126815.1 Eubacteriales bacterium | reverse complement strand
ATAAGATCGTTGGTGGCTTTGCCCACCAACTCTCTATTGTGTTTAATATGAAAAAGAAGTACATTCATTTTTAGGTGAATGCACTTCGATTTTTTAGTGTTTCGTTAAATATTAATATTCGAGTATAACGTCTTCGATAGGACAGCTTCTGAAGCCTTTGTCGTATACGTGTTTGATAGCTTTTAGTACTCTTTCTCCGCAATCGGGGATGTAGTTGATGTAGTCGGAATAGTAGTATTCTTCATGAATCATTAATCCTACGATACCAATCGTGGGGCGGAGTTCAAGATATTTATCTAACCAGCTTTCGATTTGGTCTGTGGGAATACCTTCGTTATTGTTCAAAACCATATCGGTGTGGCAGTAGTAGATATCTTCTTTGTTATCTCTCCAAACGTCTCTGCCTTGGCTTCCGTCTTTTGCGTCTGAAACGTTGTTGTATGCGTCAAGTCCTGCGCCTCTGAGGTAAGCGGGAAGTCCGTCTCTTCCGTAGTATGAAAGATATGCTTCATCATTATCTATCTGTCTAAAGGAACCGAATTGAATGAAATAACCGCCCTCGCGGAAAGCTCTGAGGGGTTCTATATATCCGTTGCCCCAGTGAGCAGTAGTAGCTTTGATAAGAGATTTAGGTCCTGCAAAACGGAGGATCTCTTTGTGAACTTTACGCATTGACTCAGCTATAAAATCGCCGCTTAAATGTTTGTTTGGCATATCGGGATAATTTGCGTGAGCATGGTATGAAAGGGTAAGCCAATCGGAGTTGTCTTCCCATTCCTGACGATATCTGTCCGTCATCATTGTAAGGTTAAAATATTCTTTGTGCTCCGAAAAATCTGCTGCTGTTTCATCATTGTATTCGTAGTAAAGGTTCAAATGAACGTTGGCTCCGTAAAGGTCATGCGCCTTTTTAAATGGAGCGAGGAAATGATGGTCAAAAAGAGAAGGATATTTTTCGGGGTGTTTTGTAAGCTCATAGAGGAAAACGATGCAGTCATCAACCGTGAAATAATATTTGTTTGTGGCATTTTTTAGCCAATAAACAACGATCTCGGCACGGTAACCGTTTTTTGTGTCAATAGCGCAAAGTGTGTTTCTGTAATTGTAAAGCGGAATTTCGGCAGAGTAGGTATGTTCTACTTCGTCATATTGTGCTTCTTTGCCGTTGATAGTAACACATGCGTTATCGGCAGCTTTTACTTTGGCGGTGATATAGAGCGCATCTTCTTCGAGTTTGCCCTCGAAGTTATTTAAACAATCTCCGTCAATGTGTGAAATGAAAAAAATGGGATCATAGTTGTGAAAAAAATCACGCATTTTTATTTACCTCTCATAAAAAGAATACAAAATCTGCTATATTATAACACGCGTAAAAAATAATATCAATAGAATTTATTAAAAAACTGAACTGCTTACAAGCAAAAAAGTTGATAAAATTTGAAAGGGTATAATTAACTTTTCTGCATAAGACTATCTAAACGGATAAAATACGATAAAAAAGATAAAAAGAGAGGGGAGTGTTCTGTCCTTCAAATTCAAGTTTATCGTTGAACTTATTATATCACACTTTTTCCAATCAATCAAGGCGAAGCCTTGTATATCATCCGCAACTTGTTGCGGTATATCATCAACACGGAGTGTTGTATATCATCAAGCCGCAGGAGAATGCACGCTAAAGCGTGATGAGATACAAGGGCGGAAAGCCGCCCTTGATGATATGCACCCCACTTCGTGCGGTGATGATATGCCAAGCCTGCGGCTTGGATAAAAAAAGAACCAACTTTTGTTAAACAAAAGTTGGTTCTTTTTTGGCCTGCCCGACAGGATTTGAACCTGCGGCCTTCAGAGTCGGAGTCTGACGCGCTATCCAGCTGAGCCACGGGCAGATAATATTTTATAAAAATAAAAGTTCAAACAAGTATATCATAGTTTTTTGCTTATGTAAAGTGCTTATATGTTTAAAAAAATGGAGTTGTTTTAAGTTTTTATGTAAAAAACGCGAGTTTTTTGAAAAAATATTAAATTACCGTTTGAAAAATTTGAAATATATGTTATAATAGATTTAATCTTTATATAAAATTGCGAGGAGGGTACAGTTTAATGCTTACCGATATTCAGATTTCTCAAAATGCACAGATGAAACCTATTTCCGAAATTGCGGAAAAGCTGGGTGTAAATCCCGATGAACTTGAACTTTACGGCAAATATAAGGCAAAGATCACGAATGATTTTATCAAACGTAATGCCGACAAAAAAGACGGCAAACTTATTCTTGTAACTGCAATTAACCCTACACCTGCCGGTGAAGGAAAGACCACGACAACAATAGGTCTCGGACAGGCTATGGAGAAAATAGGAAAGAAGGCTGTAATCGCTCTTCGTGAACCCTCTCTTGGTCCTGTTTTCGGAGTTAAAGGCGGAGCTGCGGGCGGAGGTTATGCTCAGGTAGTTCCTATGGAAGATATTAACCTTCATTTCACAGGAGACTTTCACGCTATTACTGCGGCAAACAATCTTTTGTGCGCTATGATAGATAACCATCTACACCAGGGAAATGCTTTGGGAATTGACCAGAGAAGAATACTTTTCAAGAGAGTTACCGATACAAACGACAGAGCTCTCCGTAACACTATCTGCGGACTTGGTTCAAAGGTAGACGGTATTCCAAGAGAAGACCACTTTATGATAACGGTTGCAAGTGAAGTTATGGCTATTCTTTGCCTTGCAGATTCAGTAACCGATTTGAAAGAAAGACTTGGAGATATTCTTGTTGCATACAAGTACGACGGTTCGCCCGTTTACTGCAGAGATATTAAGGCTAACGGCGCTATGACAGCGCTTTTGAAAGACGCTTTGAAGCCTAACTTGGTTCAGACACTTGAAAACACACCCGCGCTTATTCACGGAGGTCCTTTTGCTAATATAGCTCACGGATGCAACTCTGTAAGAGCAACAAAACTTGCTATGAAACTTGCTGACTATGCAATAACAGAAGCAGGTTTCGGTGCTGACCTCGGTGCTGAAAAGTTCCTTGATATTAAATGCCGTATGGCAGGAATTGCTCCTTCAACGATAGTTTTAGTAGCGACTGTACGCGCACTTAAATATAACGGCGGTGTACCCAAGACTGAACTTAAGGCTGAGAACCTTGAGGCATTGAAGAAGGGTATATGCAACCTTGAGGCTCATATTGATAATATAGCAAAATTCGGTGTTCCTTGCGTTGTTGCGATCAACCGTTTTGATACCGACAGCGATGCGGAATTGAAGTTTATCGAAGATGCTTGTAGAGCTAAGGGTGCTGAATTTGCGCTTTCCGACGTATTTGCAAGAGGCGGAGACGGCGGAATTGAGTTGGCTGAAAAGGTTGTTGCTTCTTGCGAAAAGGCTGCAAACTTTAAGTATATTTATGACGAAGATCTTTCGATTTGCGAAAAGGTTGAAAAGATTGCAAAAGAAATATACGGCGCATCAGGTGTAAACTTTACTGCACCTGCTCTTAAGGCGATCAAGGAAATCGAATCTTTGGACGAAAAATATAAGAAATATCCTATATGCGTTGCAAAGACACAGTATTCGCTTTCCGATGATCCTGCACTTTTGGGCAGACCGAGTGGATTTACCGTTACCGTTCGTGACGTAACACTTTCTGCAGGCGCACACTTTATAGTTGTTTTGACGGGTAATATTATGACTATGCCCGGACTTCCCAAAGTTCCCGCCGCTGAAAATATAGACGTTGACGATGACGGAATTATTACGGGATTGTTCTAATAAATATGACTGAAATAATAAAAAATGTTGCAACAGCTTCCGCTTATGAAACGGAGGCTGTTGCAAGAGAGTTTGCAGATATAGTTTGCAGTGAGATGGAAAATCTGACGTCAGACAACCTCTTTTTAGCTCTTTACGGAGACGTAGGAGTTGGGAAGACCGTGTTTGTCAGAGGATTGGCATCGGTAATATGTCCTGATGATTTTGTACAGAGTCCTACTTACGCTATCGTTAATGAATACAAGGGCAAGTATAAAATGTGTCATTACGATATGTATAGAATAACAAGTGAAGACGATTTGGAATCAACGGCATTTTATGATTACAAAAACTGCATAATCGTTGCAGAATGGTGTGAAAATATTCCGTTTGCGTTGCCGGGAATTTATTATAGAATAGAAATAGAAAAGACCGACAACGGAGACGGAAGACGTATAAAAATTGAAAAAGTGACGGAGTAAAATATGAAAATTCTCTCTCTTGACTCGACGGCTAAAACCGCGACGGTAAGTGTTTGTGATGATAATGCTCCCATTTGCGTTTATTCTGTAAATGCGGGGTTAAATCACAGCGAAACGCTTTTGCCGATGGTCGAGAATGTTTTGAAAAATTCTCATTTAACGGTTGACGATATTGATATGTTTGCTATATCCGAAGGACCGGGTTCATTTACCGGAGTCAGAATCGGCGTATCTTTGATCAAGGGGTTGGCTTTCGGAAAAAATAAACTGTGTGTCGGCGTTTCGACACTTGAGGCTTTGGCATATAATCTAAAGGGATTTTGCGGTATTATATGTCCCGTAATGGATGCGCGCAGAGAACAGGTTTACAACGCTTTGTTTATGTGTGACGGAGAAAATATCGTAAGACTGACAGAAGACAGAGCCATTCCTTTATCAGAGCTTGAAAAAGAACTGAAAGAAAAGTATGCCGATAAAAACATCTATTTCTGCGGTGACGGATATGATGTTACAGTTAAGAATATAAATATCCGATTTTGCGATACACCCCACCTTTTGAGAGAGCAGAATGCTTATTCCGTAGCAGTATTGGCTTTGAAAAAATACAATGATAACAAAGAAGACGATTATTCGGATAAAAATTTAAAACCGACATATTTAAGAGTTCCTCAAGCTGAACGTGAGAGACTTGAAAGATTAAATAATAAAAACTAAAATAAAGAAGGGTAAAATTATGAAAATTGAACTTATCAAAAAACCCGTTGCAATTGCAAGTGACCATGCAGGCTACGCTTTGAAAGAACAGGTAAAAAAACATTTGGAGGATAAAGGTATTGAATACGAGGATCTGGGAACAAATTCGACAGCATCGGTAGACTACCCCGAATTTGCTCACAAGCTTTGTTGTGCAGTCCTTGACGGCAATCATCATACTCAGGGAATACTTATTTGCGGAACCGGTATCGGTATGTCTATGGTTGCAAATAAGCACAAGGGTATCAGAGCGGCTTGTGTTTCGGATACTTTCTCTGCTAAGGCAACAAGACAGCACAATGATGCTAACGTTCTTTGTTTTGGTGAAAGAGTTGTGGGTGCCGGTCTTGCATTCGAACTCGTTGACGCTTTCCTTGAAACAGAATATGAGGGCGGAAGACACCAGAGACGTGTTGATATGGTTAACTCTTTTGACGAAAGATAATTGAAGCAGGTAAAAAATGAAAAAGATTATTGAGATAAACGGAATGCATTGTGAAAAATGCAAAGGGCGTGTTGAAAATGCTCTTAATTCAATTGAAGGCGTATCCGCAAAGGTAAACCTTGCAAAAAAATGTGCTGTCGTTTCTTATAAAAATGATATTAACGACGACGTTTTTTCCGATACGGTAAAATCGCTTGGCTTTGAAGTTGTGTCAATAAAAGAAAAGAGAAGTATATTCGGTTAAGATAAGTAGGATAGTGCGGAAAGGGAGTGATGTTGGTGGATAAAAAAACAAGAAGGGCTATATTATCTTTGATAACCTTTACCGTATTGCTATACGCTGCGGTAACGAATGTCAGCGAAGTATTGGGTATCTTGATAAAAGTATGGGGTGTTGTAAAGCCTATTTGTATAGGTCTTATAATTGCATTTGTACTTAACGTTCCTATGAGATTTTTTGAAAAGCTTATAGGAAAAATGTTTAAAAAATCAAAAAAGAAACCGCCGGTACGTATTGTGTATTTAGTAAGCTTGATTCTTGCTGTTTTGTCTATTATGATAGTTGTCTCTCTGGCGTTAACTATCGCTGTACCCGAAATAGTGGAAGCGTCAGTAAGTACGTACGAACAAATAAAGATAAAACTTCCCGAGCTTTTGGTATTCCTTGAAAAGTATAATATAGATACGACAAGATTAAATACGTGGGTATCAACGTTTGACGTATCGGGCTTGGTTGAAAAAGTTACTATGGGAGCAGGTGAACTGTTTGCTTCTATAATATCCGTTGCAACTGCTACGGTATCGGGATTTTTAAGTTTCCTGTTTGCTCTTGTAATATCAATGTATGTTTTGGTCAGCAAGGATACTGTAATCAGGAGAGCAAAAAAACTTATGTACTCTTTTGTGAAAAAAGAAATAGTAGACAAGGTGTGCTACGTCGGTGATCTGTCGAGTAAGATCTTTTCGCAGTATTTATCGGGGCAGTGTATAGAGGCTTGTATACTGGGTGTTCTTATCACGATTACATTTTTGATATTCCGTATACCTTATGCGGGAGTTATCGGAATAATGACGGGACTTTCGGCATTTATTCCCTATGTCGGCGCATTTGCGGCGTGTTTTATCGGAGCATTTTTGATCTTGCTTGTAAGTCCAATGCAGGCATTGATAAGTATAATTGTATTCTGCGTAGTGCAATTTATAGAAACTCAGTTTATATATCCTCACGTGGTTGGAAACTCGGTAGGTTTGTCACCGCTTTTGACGCTTGTTGCGGCGTTGGTGGGCGGTAATTTGATGGGAATTTTCGGAATCGTATTTTTTATTCCGTTAACCGCCGTTGCATTTACACTTGTGAAAGATTATTCAAACAAAAAACTTGAAGAAAAGAAAATTGATATTAATTAAAAGCTGAATAGAAAAAAACACCTGTTTTAACCGTGAACAAATCGAGTTAAAACAGGTGTTTTTTTCAACAAAAATTCAACAACTCTTCACCAAATAAACACATAAAGGGGGTAGTATAGAAATAAAAATCTAGGAGGTGGGGAACTACGGCAAAAATAACATATTTATTCAAACGTGTTGAAAAGAAGTATTTTCTAACACTTGAGCAGTATTCGATGCTTTATAATTTAATAGAAGATAAAATAGACTGTGATGAGTATGGGAAAAGCACCGTTTCTAACATTTACCTTGACACTCCAAATTTTTTGCTTATTCGAAACTCCATAGATGCTATGGCATATAAAGAAAAACTTCGCATACGAAGCTATGGTGTTCCGACTGACGACAGCAGAGTGTTTTTTGAAATTAAAAAGAAGTATAAGGGGATAGTATACAAAAGGCGACTATCTTTAACGTGTAATCAGGTTTCCGACTACATAGAAAACGGAAATAGGCCGACAGATTCCCAAATAATGCGCGAGATTGATTGGTGTATGAAAATATATGAAAACCCAAAACCGAAGGTTGTTTTATCATACGAGCGAGAGGCGTTTTACTGGAAGAATGATAAGGATATCAGATTAACGTTTGACAGAAACGTTCGGTACAGAATGAATGACCTTTCTCTTCAAAAGGGAAGTTCGGGGGTAAGGATAATACCCGAAGACAGCATACTAATGGAAATAAAAACACCCGGAAGTATGCCTATTGAATTGGCGGAAATTTTAAGTTTGTGCAAAATATATCCCTCTTCGTTTTCGAAATACGGAAAGGCGTATATGCATTATATAAATAATATTGAAAAAAATAATGAAGAAGGAGATATTGTATATGTCTGAAATTTTTGGTACAATAATAAAAAGTGAATTAACTTTAACAGTCTACCTTGTTTGCGTTTTTTCCTCTCTTTTATGTGGCCTTATAACAGCTTTTTGCGCTTCTGTAAGGTCAAGGGTATCAAAAAGCTTTATAGTATGTTTGATACTGTTGCCGCCTATTGTTGAAACTGTCATAACGATGGTAAACGGAAATGTTGGAACGGGTATTGCAGTAGCAGGTGCATTTTCTCTTGTCAGATTTCGTTCTGTTCCCGGCAAGGCAAGGGATATAGCGACAATATTTTTGGCTATGACCGCAGGTTTAACGTGTGCGGCAGGATATGTTGGTATAGCAGTAATATTTACACTTTTAGTCGGCGGGGTAATGGTTGCTTTAAGTTTTATCCCGATGGTAAGAGAGAAAGAGTTTGATCTGCGCATAACTGTACCTGAGTCACTCAATTATACCGAACTGTTTGATGAAGTTTTTGAAAAATACACGAATAAGAGCGAACTGTTGGAAGTTAAGACAACGAATATGGGCAGTCTCTATAAGCTTAAATACAGAGTGTTGTTGAATAATACTAAAGAACAAAAAGAATTTATAGATCAACTGCGTATTAGAAACGGAAACCTTGAAGTAGCTTTGTGTCAATCGGTTTTCGGAAATGAGGAGCTATGAGAAATAGAGTAAAAATATTATCATTACTGTTGTGTTTGGCTATGTTTTTATCAATGTTGGGATCGTGCGGAAAAAAACAAAACAATGACGCCGATATTGAAGTTGAAAAGATTCAGGAAGAAATAAACAGCCAAAAGACAGATACAGTAGGTATGGATTTTGATTTTACCGACCGAGATAATAGGGACAGTTATAATGAAAATACGGCGGTAAAGATAGAGTTGTCGGAAGAAAATGCAGTAATATCCGATAAAGGTGCTGCCTTTGAAAACGGTATATTAAAGCTGACCGATGAAGCAACGTATATTTTGTCGGGAAAGACTTCAAATTGTACAGTTATCGTAGATTCCGATGATAACAGTAAGATACAAATCGTTCTGAATAACCTTGAGATAAATAACGAAAAAAGTCCTGCAATATATATAAAAAATGCAGATAAAGTTTTTATAACACTTGCACACGGAAGCTCAAATATTTTATCTGACGGAAATGATTATTCGTATATAGACGGAGAGACTAACGTTGACGGAGTATTGTTCAGCAAAGCTGACTTAACCTTTAACGGTAGCGGAATCCTAACTGTAAACGGTAACTGTAAGCACGGAATTGTATCAAAAGACGACCTTGTTGTAACGGGCGGTAATTATAATATAACAAGCATAGGGGTCAGTTTTAACGGAAAGGACTGTGTAAAAATATCGGACGGTGATTTCACACTCAATGCAGGAAGTGACGGAATACGTTCGGATAACGAAGATGATACGGATAAGGGTTACGTCTATATAAGCGGAGGAAAGTTTAATATTGTTTCGGGTAACGACGGAATACAGGCGCAAACCGTTTTGAAGATTGATAACGGTGAATTTGATATAGTCAGCGGTGGCGGCTCAAAAAATTCTTCTGCCAACGATAACGGTGGATTTAATAACAACTGGGGATTTGGCGGAAACGACTTTGGGAATAGACCTCAAAAGCCCGGAAAAAGAGATGCGAGCGTAACCGGTACTTCTATTATTACAAATAATCAGACTTCTTCAAATGAGTCGGCAAAAGGTATAAAATCGGGTAAAGATATATTGATATCTGACGGTGTATTTAAAATAGATTCGGCAGACGATTCGGTACATTCAAACGGAACTGTTGAAATAAAGAACGGTAGTTTTGATATTTCGTCAGGTGACGACGGTATGCATGGAGACACGGCTTTATCTATATTAAACGGTAAGATTTTTATAAATAAGAGTTACGAAGGTCTTGAAAGCTCGGATATCGTTATATCAGGTGGTAACTTGACGGTTATTTCTTCGGATGACGGGTTGAATGCTGCGGGAGGAAACGACTCATCGGGAATGAACGGACGTCCCGGAATGGGCGGCTTTACAAACTCAACGGGTAGGATTGCAATATCAGGCGGATATAACGTTATAGATGCATCGGGTGACGGTATAGATGCCAACGGAAGTATTACAGTTACCGGTGGTGTTACTATCGTTTACGGACCTACTAATAGCGGAAATGGTTCGCTTGACTATGACAGTAAGGCATTAATATCGGGCGGAACGTTTATAGCAATAGGTTCTTCGGGAATGGCGCAAGGTTTTAGCGAGGCTCAAAACCAAGGTGCTATTGCAGTTGGAATATCTTCAGGAAAAGCTGAAGATAATATTGCTGTTTGCGATAAGGACGGTAACGTTATTGTGTGTGTAACGTCAAAGAAGGCGTTTTCGCATATAGTTGTTTCGTCTTCAGGTCTACAAAGCGGTAATAAATATACGATAGTAAAAGGCGCTGAAATTAAAGGTGCAGACAGTAACGGCTACGCTGAAAATACAACAAAGAACGGTGGAAACGAAGTAGTTAAAATTAATCTAACATCAAACTTATACGGCTCATCCGGCGGTATGGGCGGTATGGGTGGCATGGGAGGACAACGCCCTCCGAGATAAAAATAAAAACTAAGGTTAAACGTTTTGTTTAATCTTAGTTTTTTTAATCTCTATTTTTTTAATAGTAAGAATTATGTATGTAGTTGATATTATTTAGAGTTTTGCTTTTTTAATTTATAGAGTTTACTGAAGATGAAAATTGCAAGGAAAGGGAAGAATGTGCTGACTATAATTCCGAGCTTCATTCCAAGTTGGTCGGGAGAAAGATTAAGATTATTTGCCAAAACGAGCGCAGTTTTGTTTTGTGATGCAAAATCTGCGATCAATCCCACAAGCTGAGGGCCAACCGAAGCTCCGAAATCTCCCCCTGCCGCAAGCATAGCATACATAATTACGCTGCTGTCTGTAATCAGGTCGGATGTAAGGATTAAAGTGCCCGGCCACATCATAGATACGCAAAAACCTGTTAGAACACAGGTAATAAGACTTAAAATGGGGAAGGGCGATATTGCCGTTAGTGCGTAACAAACCGTAGCACCGAATGAGCCTAATATTAAAAGCTTTTCTATGTTTTTTCCTGACTTTGAATATAATGTACGACCTATCGCCATCATTAGAGCGAAAAGTGCAACACCGAATGTATCTCCCAATATCTTGGGTAATCCAAGAGCTTTTTCAAGATAGCCTGACGCCCATTGTGCCATCGTGCATTCGGCAGCACCGCCTAAGAATATGGCAAGAACACATATCCAAAGTGTTCGGTTTTTTAACGTTTGTAAGGCGTTGGATGCTTTTTTTGGCGGTTGAACGTTGGGGATGTCTGATATAGAGAATAGTATGGCTGAAAGAATGGGAATGACTGTAAAAATAATCGCCAACCACTGCCAGTAGGAAGTTCCAAGGACTGTGAGAAAAATTGTGGAAAATATGACTACTAATACAACTCCCCATGCATAAATGGAGTGGAGTTTGCTAACCTCTCTGTCAGGGTCATTTGAAGGCAGAGCAGCAATAACGGGGGTAAGCAAAACTTCGCCTAATCCGCTTGATGCGGAAAAAATAAACGTTCCAATTATAAGTCCTACATAAATATTGTTTGGGAAAAGAATTGGTGACATAGCATAAATAACTAAACCTAAAACTGTAAGCAAAGGCATTGTTTTAACAGTTGCTTTTATATTAAATTTGTGAGAAAAAAATGAAAATATCAGATCGATCGTAAGCTGGGTTAAGAAGTTTATTAATACCAAAAACCCCAAAAGAGAATATGATATTCCGTAGAGCGAATGAAAGGTTATAAAAAGAATGGGTGAGATGTTTGCCGCTACTGACATAGAAACGTTGCCGGAATAACAGGCAAATTTGACAAGTTTTTGATTTTTGTTCATAGTACGCCTCGAATAATTTATTCGAAGGTATTATACCATATATTTTGGAATATGCAAGGAGAAATAAAAAAGTTGTGCAAATAAAAGTTACACAACAAATATAGTATACCATAAACAAATGTGAAAATCAAGGGGTTTTAACAAAGATGTGTGCACAATATACAAAGTTCTCTGTGTTGCACAAAAATAATTAATAAAATTTGTACAAAAAATGTATTGCAAAAGCGCTTAAAATATGGTAACATATAAGCGAAGAAAGGGTGAGTCCAATGTACAAGTAACCGAAACGGTTGATCTTTTGAAAAGGCGGAAGATTAACTGATAAGGAAAAAAAGGAAGAGCCAATATTATAGATTGTGAGGTATGTGTTTTCAAATAGTGATTTGAGAAGGAATTAAAGAAAAGCTTGTGAGTGAAGAAGACGAAACTTCAAACGTTTTCAAGAAAAGAAGATACGAAAGATGATCTCGCATAGGAGAAAATGTTAGTAAGAGTAGAAACGTAAGAAGAAAACGAAGAGAAAAGGTTTGAAGACGATCGTAAATTAAAGAAAGAAGAGGTTAATCAATGATGTTAGATATCAAGAGTGAACATAAATAACCCTTGACTGTAGTTTAGGAAAAGAAGCAGTCAAGGGTTATTTGTTTTGTAAAGCATTTTTATGAAATGACTTGACAAAAGGGGATAAGTTTGATAGAATGTTTGGGTGAAATAACGGGGTGTGGCACAGTTTGGTAGTGCGCATGGTTCGGGTCCATGAGGCCGCTGGTTCGAATCCAGTCACTCCGACCAAATAAGAACGAAAGTTATGATACCATTGGTATTGCAACTTTCGTTCTTTTCTTTTTATCAAAAATGCCCGTAACACGAGGGTTTTCGGCTATTGTTCCAAAAAAGAAAAGTATCATTGTGCCTTTTATTCTTTCTGTAAACCCATACCTTTGAGGCAACAAAGCCTGCCGGACATATCTTTTAGGTGCAACGATGACACTTATCTTTGGGTTAAGTGTCATTGTGGGAGTTAAGTGTCATTGTAAAAGTTTAGTGTCATTGTGTTTTATACGCAAAAAAGAACAGCCCTTACTACTGCTTGAGTAGTAGGGGCTGTTTTGTTGATTAGAGTCGC
>JBGVPD010000035.1:0-17827 GCA_045126815.1 Eubacteriales bacterium | reverse complement strand
A
Source organism: Eubacteriales bacterium (assembly GCA_045126815.1). Taxonomy (GTDB): domain Bacteria; phylum Bacillota; class Clostridia; order Oscillospirales; family CAG-272; genus RGIG1995. The sequence continues at coordinate 17,826 of JBGVPD010000035.1, read as the reverse complement.
CAAAATAAATTAGAAAAGAACAGATTGCTTTTGCAGACTGTTCTTTTTTTACTTAAAATGCTACTTATACAACACTTAATATATTTAATTTATAATTATTTTTTATTAAGATAAATTAACAATCGCTATTTTTGCAAGGTTTATTGGACATATATATGATATACTATTTAGGTAATATTATACGTATAAAACGAAAGGAAAAACCATGAAAAAAGTTTTATTTATGTTATTGCTTGTATGTATGATACTCACTGCTTTGTCTGCATGCGGCAATTCTGATGTTCCCCCCGTTGATGATCCGCAGGATACATCTAAAACTCCTTTTACCCCCGAAATTATTCCTGCTGAAAAATTTAACCCCAGACAAGTTGTAATCGATTATATGTACAAAATGTCAAAGGTTGAATGGATACCCAAAACAAATATAGATTTCACCGAAACTATTTCCGGAAATCTTCACTATGACAAAGGTGTTAAATACACCGGTATCATGTACGTAACCGGCAAACATCTTATGACTGACTACGACGAGTTCATGGAACAGCTTGACGAAAAAGGTGTTTACATAGGCCCCACAGACCAACCCACAGCATACGGCAATCACTGCTCGTCTGCTCTCAGATTGTCATACGACCAAATAGTTAATACTTTAGGTTTTACATCAACCGTAACAATGGTTCCCTCACAGAAAAGAGGTACTATTCCGGTTGGCGACTATGTTTTTGACGACTCGGACAAAACCACCGACTCCATTGTTCAGAAAAACAGCAAGGAAAAAATGTTTGAGTGCTATGCCCTCTTACAACCCGGTGACTCTATTTTGACTTGTTGGGGACCAACAGGCCACTCAAGAATGGTTCTTGAAGTTAAGGTTGAAAAAACAGGTGCCGGAAAAATTAATCCTTCAAAGAGTACTGTAACAACAATTGAACAGACAAGTTCATTTGACAGTACAAGAAAAGACGTTAAGACAACATGGTACGTTGAACACGTTTACTCGTTTACACAGTTGTTTTCAACAAACTACATACCGCTTACAATAGAAGAGTTGAACAAAGAAGCTAAAGATACAGAGTTTTCAGTAAAAAATATTAACACCGCGAAAAACGTAACAAGCGGTAAACTTCAAGGTGTAATTCGTTCTTCGTTCCTTCTTATCCAGAGTGTTACAGTTGACTACATTGACTCAAACGGAAACGTAGTTGCAACCGGAACATACAAAAACCCCGCAAACTTATCTGCAGAAAAAATTACCTTCCAGTTTAACGATGTTAAAGCACCTGAAGGTGTTACATCTCTCCCAGCCGGTAATTACACATACAATATCACAGCAAATACCATTTACGGTTCAGCTAAAGTTGCCGTAGTTGATTTTACTGTTGAATAATCACAAAAATATATAAAGAGGTGTATTACAATGTCAGAAACGAAAGACATCAAAGCATTACGTAAACAAGCAGTTGATTACATGAGAGAAATGTCTAACATCAAATGGACTCCCGAAGAAGATATCGACCTTACTACTATCAAAAAGACTTTGTACTATAAAAAGGGCGAAACATACTACGGCGTTATTTACAACGTTAACAGAGGTGTTGACGGAGAGACATTCTCAAGCCATATAGACGAAAACGGTGTATTTACAGGCCCCTTTGATAAGCCCAACTGTCCCGGAAACCACTGCACATCAGCTATCCTTATAACCTGGAGAAAATTCGGTGACAAAACAACTGCAGGTTGGACAGCAAACATGATGCCCCAGTGCGGTACAGGTATTCTTTGTCTTGGTGATATCGAATGGAAAGATGAAGATAAAACAACAATCGAAATGGTTGAACGTACAAACGCAAACACTGTATACGAAGCTTATGCTCTTATGCAGGAAGGTGACGCTATTCTTTATTGCTTCGGCCCCACAGGTCACGCAAGAATGATTTGCGAAAACCATATCGTTCGTAAAGAAGACGGCAAGATCGATCCCGAAGAAAGCTACATTATCACTATTGAACAGACAAGTTCATTTGACAAAATGAGACCTGACATCAATACAACGTGGTACGTTGACCACAAATACACTTACGAAAGAATTCACGAAAGCAACTACATTCCGATAACAGTTCCGCTTTTTGCTGAATAATATTATTTGAATGTTTATACCGCCGAATTCTTTCGGCGGTATATTAAAATATTGAGGTATAATCTATGAAAAAATTACTCATTTTTACTCTATTTCTTCTAACGTTAATTTTTATGACCTCGTGTTCAAGCCCTTCTGTATCACCTAACAACAATGATGATACAACCATACTACAAACCGAAGAACAAAAAGAGCCCGAAGAAAAACCTCTTGGAAACGACGATAACTCTATGTTTGTATACCCCGAAAATAAACGTGAATTTGTTGTACAATACATCAGAGATTTAGCAACGATAAAATGGTCTCCCAAAGAAACTTTTCACCTATTCGGCAAATATGAAGCTTGGAATTACAGTCTTACTTATAAGATTGGAAAAATATACTACGGTCTTCCCTTCCTCGTTGGCTCAAGAGGTACAAAAGAGCAATTTGAAAATTTCATTGAAGACGGTTTTTATATTGGTGAAACTACAAACTCAGATTGTATAGGAAACGCGTGTTACGATGCTGTTTACGTTTCTCTTATTCAAGTTTGTCCCTCAATAACTTTTAACAGCACAGAAGATATGTTGCCTTCAAACAATACCGGATTAGCTGCTGTTGGCGATTGGGATTACTCTGTAAGTGCCCACGATACCCCAAGAATAATCAAACGCAACTCTAAACAAACCATGGCAAAAGCTTATGCTCAGCTTGAAATTGGAGACGTCGTTCTTAAGCACGTTGTTGCTCAAGATGCAGGCCACGCAAGAATAGTAAGCCGTCCTCCTGTTGTTACTTACAAAGATGACGGATCAATTGATCTTGATAAAAGTTATATTACCACTATTGAACAAACAAACGCATGGGATAAACAAACAAAAGTCAATACCACCTGGTGGGTTGACCACAAATACACGTTTGCAGAACTGTATAAAACAAACTTTGTTCCGCTAACCCCTACAGATTACAACACCTCTCCCCAACCTTTTATCAATGCATTAGAAATTGTTACCGTCGATGAATTTACATCATCAGGTAAATTATCAGGCACACTTTCATCAAATCATTACATTATTCAAATTAATGCCAAAATTACAGATAGTGACGGAAACGTATTATATTCGAATAATTACTATCCGACAGCTAAAAAAGTATTTCTTGAAGATTTAGACTTCTCCCCCACACTCTCTGATTTTACCGCAGGAGAATATCACCTAAATATAGATGCATCACTTTCTCTCGGAACAAAAACAGTCGTAGACTTTGATTTTATAATCAAATAAAAACAAAAAGCAGATTTAGCGGTTCATCCCATTAAATCTGCTTTATTTTTTTGCTATTTATTCTTATTTGAAATTCTTAACACAGAAATTCCATGCGCTCTTAACCATCTCAACTACGTCTCTCTCAGCCTTCCAACCAAGTTCGTTGTATGCTTTTGAGGGATCAGCATAGCATTCTGCTATGTCACCGGGACGGCGGGGGGCAATAACGTAAGGAACTTTAATTCCGTTTTGTTCTTCAAATGCCTTTACAAGCTGGAGAACTGAATATCCGTTACCTGTTCCCAAGTTGTAAATATTTACACCGTTCAACTTATCAAGTGCCTTCAAGTGACCGTTTGCAAGGTCAACAACGTGAATATAGTCACGAACACCTGTTCCGTCAACTGTGTCGTAATCGTCACCGAATACGTTAAGGTGAGGAAGCTCATTATTAGCAACCTTAACTATGTAAGGCATAAGGTTGTTCGGAATACCGTTGGGGCTTTCACCAAATGTACCTGTCGCATCAGCACCGATAGGATTGAAGTATCTGAGAATGGTAATATTCCATTCGTTATCAGATATATAAAGATCTTGCAAAATCTGCTCTATCATAAGCTTTGTGCTACCGTAGGGGTTTGTTGTGCTGAGCGGAAAATCTTCTCTTATCGGAACGCTTTCAGGCTTTCCGTAAACAGTAGCCGAAGAGCTGAAAACGATAGATTTGCAACCGTGCGCAGCCATTACCTCGCAAAGTGCCAATGTACCTTCAATATTATTGTGATAGTAGAACAACGGCTTTGCTACCGACTCGCCAACAGCCTTGAGACCTGCAAAATGAATTACTGCATCAATCTTATGTTCTGTAAATATTTTGTCAAGTCCTTCTCTATCAAGGATATCTGTCTTATAGAACGTAACGTCTTTTCCGGTTACCTTCTTGATCTTATCAACAACTTCAATCTGTGAATTGTAAAGGTTATCAACGATTACAACTTCATGACCGGCATTTAAAAGCAATACAACTGTGTTTGAACCGATATATCCGGTTCCGCCTGTTACAAGAATTTTCATATTATTTCTCCTTTTGTTACTAAGACACAAAACAACGGTATTTCCATTATGCAGGAAATACCGTACTGTTTTTAAGCAAAATTAATCAGCATAAACACTCGCGTATTTTCTGCCCTGTGCTTTCTTTTCAAACTTAACTTTTCCGCTAACCAATGCAAACAAAGTGTCGTCTGTTCCAATGCCAACATTTACGCCGGGACGAATGTGTGTTCCTCTCTGGCGAACGATAATGCTGCCTGCTGTTACAGTCTGGCCGTCAGCTGCTTTAACACCAAGTCTTTTGGACTCACTGTCTCTGCCGTTCTTTGTAGAACCAACACCTTTTTTGTGTGCGAAAAACTGCAAACTGATTCTCAACATTGTTATTTACACCTCTTTTTGATGTTAATCTTCTTGTTCGGATATGTCAAGATAATCATAGTACTCTTCAAGCATATCGTTTAACTGCAAATAATATGCTTCAATAAGACCTGATATGGCAAAGCGTTTTCTTTCATCTGCCTCAAACTCGGACAGAGCACCTCTTGCCACAACTTTTATATCGGTCGTATCTTCGTCTATCGTATACTCGACATCCGATGCGTACGCAACTTCAATGGCATTTATTATAAGCATCGTCATCGCAGATACTGCCGAGCAAACTATATCGTCGCCCGATTCTGCGTAACCCGCGTGGCCTTTCTCTTCAAAGCCGTAATAAACTCCATCTCGTTTAAAAAAAGTAAACTTTATCATGCCTTAGCCGTTGATCTTTTCAATCTGAACTTTTGTGTAAGGCTGTCTGTGTCCTTTTTTCTTCTTCTCGTTCTTCTTAGGCTTGTAAGTCATTACGAGAACTTTCTTGCCCTTACCGGACTTAATTACATTAGCAGTAACTGTTGCACTCTCAATGTAAGGAGCGCCAACTGTTGTCTTTTCACCGTCAGACAAAGCCATTACTTTATCAAAAGTAACTTTTTCTCCGTCTTCAACACCAAGTTTTTCAATGAAAAGGATGTCACCTTCTGTGACCTTATACTGCTTTCCGCCAGTTTCGATTACTGCAAACACGAAAAGCACCTCTCTTCCTTTTTAATCTCGCTAATATAGGTAGCTCATTTAAGGCTTTTTTAACCTATACATTATGCGGCAGTATATTATATCACTATCTTCCTATATTTGTCAAGTCTTTTTTATGTTTTTTCTACATATTTTTTAATTATTTTTCACCCTTATAATTCAACTTTTTCTTTGCGGCAGATAATGTATTTTGCAAGAGCATAACTCTTGTCATAGGACCTACTCCACCGGGTACGGGAGTTATATAAGAAGCCTTCTTCTCTGCCGATTCATAATCAACATCTCCGCAAAGTTTGCCGTTTTCATCTCTGCACATACCAACGTCAATTACAACCGCGCCCTCTTTGATCATATCGCCCTTTATAAACTTCGCTCTTCCGATCGCCACAACAAGAATATCTGCAGAAAGGCATACTTCTTTTAGATCCTTCGTCTTGCTGTGACAAACGGTTACCGTACCGTTCTTATGCAAAAGCAGCATAGCCTGAGGCTTACCTACTATATTACTTCTTCCCACAACAACACAATTCTTTCCGCTGACTTCTATACCGCTTCTTTCAAGAAGCGCCATAACACCTGCGGGTGTACACGGTAACAGATCAAAGTCGCCGATCATTATTTTACCTACGTTATACGGATGAAAAGCATCAACGTCCTTGTTCACATCAATGTTATTTATGATCAAATCAGAATTCAAATGTTTAGGCAACGGAAGCTGAACTATAATTCCGTGTACGCTTTCATCGTTATTTAATTTATGTACAAGCGCCAACAATTCTTCCTCTGTAGTATTTTCGGGAAGAGCGTGTACTATAGAGTTTATTCCGGTTTCATCACAGTCTTTCTTTTTGTTTCTTACATACACCTGTGATGCAGGATCATTACCTACTATTATTACTGCCAATCCGGGCACGACACCTGTTTCTTTTTCTATCAACTTTACCTCTTCTGAAATTTCATGTCTTATCTCAGCCGATATAGCCTTTCCGTCAATTATCTTTGCCATTCTTTTCATCCTCCGCTTCAACTTTTTCTATTTTACTATCACTTAAAAGTATAGGTTTGCATCCTCTTGCTTTCTTAAAATAAAACACCAACAAAAAGCTTACGCCTACAACAAACGAAATAAGCCCTATAACCTGAGAAATTCTGAACATTCCTATGTACAAGCTGTCAGTACGCAATCCCTCGATCAAAAATCTTCCGAAACCATACCACGATATATACATGAAAAATATTTCTCCGTGATATTTTTTCTTTTTGTAATATGCATTTATCAAAAGAAAACCGATCAAGCTCCACACCGATTCGTACAAAAACGTAGGATGAGCACCGAGAACGCCGCTTGAAAGCTCTTCCAACTGTTCAAACGAAACAAGACCTTTAGAGAAAAAGTCTGATGACACCTCCGGCGAACACATTCTGAATATACTCTTTGTAGGTCCGCCAAAAGCCTCAACATTTACAAAATTGCCCCATCTTCCTATCATTTGTCCTATCATTACAGCGGGACACAGCATATCAAATATTTTTAGAATATTTATCTTTTTAACAAGAGATACAACAAGCGCAGTCAATGCGCCGAAGATAATAGCTCCGTATATGGCAAGTCCGCCCTCCCATATAGCAATCGCTTCACCAAACGTATCGTATTGATCAAGACTTGTCAAAACATAATATACTCTTGCTCCGATTATTGCTATCGGTATAACAAATATTGCATAATCAAGTATATCGTCTTCCTTTATACCTTCGTATTTTGCGCGATTCATAACGTAAAGTACCGCAAGAATAATACCAAAAGTTATTATGATACCATACCATGCAACATTACGTCCAAACAAACTAAAAGCAACCTCTTTTACGGTAAGATCCTTAATTCCGATCCCGGGAAAAGAAATCACATTCTCCATATTTCCACATCCTTTTCAGATCAATTATATCACTCTATGGGAGATACGGTCGACATAGCGAAAAATTCATCTTTAAACATATCTAAGAGCAATTTTTCAACATCATCAAACGTTAACTCTCTTATAACGTCGGAATAATCAAACAGATCGCACCCTTCGAATATATAGCTCATAAGTTCACAAGCTATATCCTCGGTGCTGTCAAAGCCTTTTATGAAATCAGCAAAAACCACCTTTCTGCATCTTTCAAAATCATCTCTGTCAAGGCCATATTTTTGAACTTCTTTGATATAACTCTTTATTCTTGAGTATACCTTTTCGGGATCTCCGGATTCACCCGATATTTCATTAAACGCAAAACTTTCGCTTACCGTATAACAGTAATCAAAATTGCTTGATATCAAACCTTCTTGATAAAGCTCGTTAAATATCTTACTGCTCTTTGAAAATAATATCTCATCAAGCACAGCCATTCCTGCAGCTCTTCTAAGTCTGTCCTTCGGCTCTTTTGGAATATGATTATCTTTTATGCCTATATCAAACAAAGGTTTTGCAACCTGCATTTTTGCATTTATTCTATCTTTAACGACATTGTCTGACTCTTGTTCAAAATATCTTTCAATTTCGATTTTTTCAGACTTTTTCAGCATTTTATCGCAAACGGAAATAACCTCATCAACTTCCACGTCTCCGCATACGCAAAGCACCATGTTATACAAGTTATAAAACGTGTTGTAGCATTTATATAACAAATCCGCATTAATCTTCGCTATTGAATCAACAGTTCCTGCAATACTTATTTTCACCGGATGCTTTTCATACATAGCCTCCATAAGATTAAAAAACAGTACTCTGCCGGGGTTATCTTCACCCATCTTTATTTCCTGACCTATTATTCCCTGTTCTTTTTCTACCGTCTTATCGGTAAAATAGGGATTTGATACAAAATCAAGCAATATTTCAAGAGAGTCCTTAAAATTTTCAGTACACGAAAACAAGTAAGCCGTCTTTTCAAACGAAGTAAACGCATTTGCGTTAGCACCCGTTTCAGCATATCTTGAAAAAGTATCTGGTCCATTCTCGTTATCAAAGAGTTTATGTTCCAAAAAATGAGCAATACCGTTGGGCACTTCGGTAAATTCTTCTTCGCCTTTTATTCTAAACTTATTATCAATAGAACCGTATTTTGTACCAAATACCGCAAAAGTCGTACTTAATTTCTTGGGAAAAACATAAACGTCAAGTCCGCTTTTATGACTTATCTTGGTATATTTTTCTCCCAAAAACTCGTTATATTTTACATTCGTATTATTCACAGTTATAATTCACCCTCTTCATCTAACGTTCCCTCAAGGAAATAAACCGTATCAAGAGAAATCATATTTGCAACATCAATAACGTCTTGTTTTGTTACGTTCAAAAATTCCTCGCACACCTTTTCGGGAGTAGTGTTAAGCCCCACCAACGCTCTCGTAAGATACCAACCTTCGAGCGATGCCGGATTATCATACAACTCTTTATATGCGTTTTTAAGCGACATCTTTGCCAAAAGTAATTCCTGATCCGTCACCTTTCCCTGTCTTACGTTTTCAAGTTGCAGCAATATCTCATTTTGAGCCTTTTCTTTATCCGAAACCTCAATTCCGCTAGTTACGACCATAATACCCTTTATTCCATCAGGAATTGCGCGTACATAGTAACAAAGGCTCAACTTTTCTCTAACATTCATAAACAACTTGCTGACAGGAGAATTTGCATACATTTCAGCAAACACGGGAAATGCTCTGTACTTTTCTTCACCAATACAAGCGCCTATTCTGAAGCCAAGCGACAGCTTACCCTGCGTAGCCTTGCATTTCTCATTCACATTTCTTACATCTGACACATTTTTTATAACATAAGTTTCATCAAGCTCTTTATAATCGCGTACAGCATACGAGAACATCTTTTTTATTCTCTCACAAAGATAAGAAGACTCTAAATCGCCGACAAAGAATATTTCTATACGCGACTTGCTCAAAAGCTCTGTATAAGCGCTGTAGAGACTTGTTTCATTTATCACGTTGACCGCATCTTCGTCACCATATTCACACAAACCAAACGACTCATCCTTGCACATTTCCTGATGACAGCGTCTTACAGCGTAACCGTTTTTGTTATTTATAATTGCTCTGATATCATCAATCAGATTGCTCTTTTCACTCTCGACATAGCTCTTTGAAAACACACAGTCTTCTGTATAAGGCTCAAATATGATCTCTTGAAGAATATCAAGTGTACCTTCAGTTATTTTCGTTCCGTCAATAGCATATCTGTCAGCAACCCAACTCGCAGTTATTCCGCATACGTGATATTCTCCGCGCTTATATACTCTTCCTTCGACAGAAGCGGCATAAAGCTCGTCAAGAGCATTTTTTATACTCGCGATATCTTTATGTTTTTTCGTTCCGCGAGTCAACACCTGCGGTATCAACGTATATAATGCAGCCTTTTCTCTGCAAAGCGGTGTCACAAAATTAAAAGACAAATAATTCGTCTTAAATTTGTCCGTATTTATTACATTAAGAGTTATACCGTCGGAAATTCTTATTTTATCCAATTTACAATACCTTGCCTTTCAGGTAAATAGAATACTTATAATTATACAACATATATTATACACTATTTTTAATATTTTTCAACACCTATATATTATATATTTAATACAATCCAAGCTTTGTGCCCGAATAATAGTGCATCAATATTTCTTCGTAGTTTTTACCGTTATCAGCCAAATGATCAGCCCCAAGCTGACTCATACCCACGCCATGTCCGCTTCCCTTCACTTCAAAAGAAAAAGTCGAATTATTATATTTAACATCAAAGCAAGTTGATTTTAAACCTAATATCTCTCTGACTCTTCTGCCCGTTACTTTTCTGCCCCCAAACTCCACATACTCAACTCTACCGCTTTCGTTATACTTTATTTCACCTATATAACTTGTTTCTTCTCCGGAAAAATTGCAAACTATTCCCTCTTTTTTCAGTATCTCATTAAACTCATCCAAGCTGTATTTAACGGAGACTTTTTGTATCTCCTCACCGCTTGAGACCGACACCAGATACGGCACGTCAAATCCCCATATATTTTTTGCGCTCTCAGTTTTATCAGGCGAACTTGCGTGAAAAACCGTGTCAGCAATATTATCCTCGTAATATAACACCTCTCCCTTGGTCTGCATAACGGCCTCTTTGATTATTTGATAATTCTCCTCAAACTTTTCTTTTCCGTACATCGTTTCGGCATCTTCTTTTGAAATATATCCCAAACAATGAGTATAATCATCGCACACGTCACAAGAAAAATGTTTCGTATACTTTTCTTCTGTATTTCCTCGCCTTAAAACATAACTCCTTGAAGCCACCGCCATAGCTTTTAAAGCTTCTATATTAAACGATGCCGGAACTTCGCTTAACAAAACTTGACATATATATTCTTCTAAATCCATTTCAACACTGTTTCCAGTTGAAGTTATATATAATTTTATTTTTCTATCTTCCAAATCACTTTTATCAAGAGTCTCATTTTTCTCGCCGTATGCCTGTCCGTTCCCCAATATTCCAAACACGGTAGGAGAAAAAAGCATAATAATTATAGCAAAAATTATTCCTATTCCCTTTAATTTAAAAATATCCAAAAAAACCACCTCATCGGATTATATTCCGATAAAGTGGTTTATATTCGTATTGAACTAACTAAAACGAAGCTAGAATATTTATCTTTTTTTATCTCCACCGGGGGTATGTCCCAAAACCTTGATATACGCTCTGTAAAACGCTGAATAGTCTCCAAAACCCGATTCGATCGCCGCCCTTGAGGCAGAATAACCATCTTCTATCAACTTTTGCGCTCTTACGACTCTTTTGTAATTTATATATTTCCCAACAGTCGTACCCACGACCTTTCTGAATACCTTATTTAGATGATGTTTGCTTATGTAAAACTCTTTTACCAAAAAGTCAAGCGACAGCGACGCCGAAAGATTTTCATTAACATAAGAAATTATATTACATACAGCTGTATTCCCCGTTGTTTCGGGCTTGTAACTTTCCATATAAGACACTTTATTTATAAAACCTGACAGATAGTAAAAGAAACTCGAGATTAAATCGTTTGACAAATCATCGTTATTCTTATACAACATAAAGTTATCAATAAATAAATTATCTCTCATGTTTTCATAACACGTCACACCGCGGTCTTTTGCAAAAAAAGATAGTATATTTTCTTTATAATCGGTCGAAACATCATCTTCTCCAAAAGAAATAACATAATATGCTCCATCACTGTCTTTGGCGCTTTTGTTTGCGAAAAAAATATTCCTTGACAAAAACAAAATACTGTTAGGCTTTATCTCGTACGACCTTCCCTCGATCAAATACAAAAAGCTTCCCTTTTCAAAATATCTTATCTCGTACGAATTAGTGCAGGATAGCGTATACTCATCTTTTGTATTCGACGCATTATCTATATATTCAATTTTCATTTTGCTTGATTTATCCTGAATTATATTCGCCAAAACAATCACCTCAGTTTATATATTATAAACCGCAATCGCTATTTTTGCAATATATCTTTAAAATATACTCTTATTCAAAACTCTTAAGATAATCAAAGATAATACTTTCAAGCTCTTCCAAAGTATTTGCTCTGTTTACCTTTTCTCTTGCAACCGATGCACCCTTTTCACCTTGAATATACCACGCAAGATGCTTTCTTGCTTCACATACGCCTACTCTTTCACCTTTGTATGAAATCATAAGTTTTATCTGATCCATGGCAACCGATAATCTCTTTTGAATAGACGGGAAAGTATACGTGTTTCCTTCAAGTGCCGCAGTTATTTCTTCAAATATAAAGGGATTTCCCATAGCTCCTCTGGCAATCATAAGACCGTCGCATTTTGTATATTCAAGCATTTGAAGCGCATCCGACGCATTATTTATTCCACCGTTTGCAATTACGGGAATAGAAACACTTTCCTTAACACGTCTTATAATATCTCTGTTAACAGGATCTCTGTACATTTGAGCCTTTGTTCTACCGTGAACACAAATAGCTCTTGCTCCGTTTTTTTCTAATATCTGCGCTATTTCAACTGCGTTAATTGAACTATCATCCCACCCTGAACGTATTTTAACGGTAACAGGAATATCAACAGCGCTCGACACAGCTTTTACGATTTCACCTGCCAGTTCGGGCTTTCTCATCAGTGCACTTCCGTCGCCGTTGCCCGATATTTTGGGCACAGGACAACCCATATTTATATCAATTCCTGCGGGAGTTATTGTGTTTTGACAAGCCTTGTAATTATTTGTTGCAAGTTTATATGCTGACTCCGCCATAATTTCGGGATCACTGCCGAATATCTGTATAAAAAAGGGTGAGTCATCTTCGGAAAATGCGGCAAGTACAGCAGTTTTGGTATCGTTGTAATGCAATCCCTTTGCTGATATCATCTCTGAAACAGTACATTCAGCACCAAAATCACGGCATACCTTTCTAAATGCACGATCAGACACCCCCGCTAAAGGCGCTAAAAACAATCCGTTTTTTAACACTACATTACCTATACTTAACATTTTTTCACTTCCCTTTTTTATCTTACGCTTTCCCATTGTAACACAAATCAATCTATATTTCAATATAAAAAATATAACGAGTTTACAATAGAAAGATTGTGTGCAAAACACCACCTCTCTATTGTGCCTAACACAAAAAGACAGAGAAATAATCCTCTGTCTTTTCAGTATTATTAAACAGTATTACACGTTAGGCAACTGGATAGGCTTACTATCAATAGGTTTATTAGGATTAGGTACAACGGGCGCTATATTCTGGTATTTACCATCCCAATAACCGTTTTTATCAATATAACAATAACCGTTACTGTCCTTTACATACTTATCTGTTACCATTTTACCATCAGATCCGAGGTAACACCAACCGATACTGTCTTTCATCCAAGTACCGTGCAACATCTTACCGTCGGCACCAAGATAGTACCAATAACCACCGTCTTTCTTCCATGTATTATCCAGTCTATATCCTTTGTCAAGATAATACCAGTCTCCGCCAACCTGTCTCCAGCCTGTTGCCGTTACAAAATAACCGTCAGCACCCATATAGCACCAACCCGTAGAATCCTTTGCAAAATCCTCTGTTACCATTTTGCCGTCAGAGCCCACGTAGCACCAGCCTTTACTGTCTTTCTTCCATGTATTATGTACTCTATATCCCTTATCAAGATAGTACCAGTATCCGCCAACCTGTCTCCAACCTGTTGTTGTTACAAAATAGCCGTCAGCACCCATATAGCACCAACCCGTAGAATCTTTTGCAAAATCGTTTGTTACCATTTTGCCGTCAGAGCCTACATAGCACCAGCCGATGCTATCTAACTTCCATGCATTATCTACTCTGTAACCTTTATCGAGGTAGTACCAATGCCCGTTAACACTCTTCCAGCCTGTTGTTGTTACGAAATAGCCGTCAGCGCCCATATAACACCAACCCGTAGAATCCTTTGCAAAATCGTTTGTTACCATTTTGCCGTCAGATCCCACGTAGCACCAGCCTTTGCTGTCCTTCTTCCACTTGTTATCTACTCTGTAACTGTTTTCAAAGAAGTACCAATCTTTGCCGATAAGTTTCCAACCATTTGCAGTTATGCTATAACCGTCTTCTCCTACATAACACCAACCGATTGTATCTTTTACAAAATCATTTGTTACCATTCTGCCGTCAACGCCTAAATAGCACCAACCTTTTGAGTCTTTCTTCCAAGTGTTTTTTACAAAAACAAAATCTTGACAGAAATACCAACCTCCGTTTTCAAATATCCATCCGTTTTTTACAACGTTATATAAGATATTTGCATCATACATGTATTCATTTCCTTCGAATACTTCGATCATATCCCACTCAGATTGTGTACCGGTAAAGTATACGTCAGTTAAGTTGTAACACTCATAAAAGACATCATAGCCAATAACTTTTACGCTATTGGGAATCACCACTGTTTTTAGGTTTTCACAATACGTAAACAACGAATCTTCAAGATAGGTAAAACTGTTGGGTATTACGATGGTTGTCAAGCTAATACATCCATCAAAAACAGCGTTGCTTGTTTCTGTTACACTATTAGGTATTTTTACAGTTGTCAAATATTCATTACAAGCAAACGCAAACGCTTCTAAATATGTAACCGTGTTTGGAATTGTATATTTAGCGTCATCAATTCCTCCTGGGTAACAAATAAGCTCTGTTTTATCTTTATTGAACAATACACCGTCAACAGACGTATAATTTTCGTTATTTGCATCAACGTTAATAGCGGTTAATCTTTGGCAATTATAAAACAAACCCGGTCCAATTACTTTAACGCTCTTGGGTATTTTTATTTCTTTTAATTCACTACAATGCGAAAATGCCCTCTCTCCAATCATTACAACACTGTCAGGGATTTCAACAGAGGTCAAGTTGAAACAATTCGGAAATGCCATAGATTCAATTACTGTTAAACTTTCAGGGAGAACTACGCTTGAAAACTCAGCATCAGAAAAAGCATAATTAGAAATAATCGTTATTCCGTTGGGAATTACATAATTTTCAGTTTCTTTTCCTCTGGGATAACACATTAAAGATATATCGTCTTCTGTATTGTAAAACAATACACCGTCAACCGAAAAATAGGTTTGGTTATCTTCGTCAACGTTTATTTCGGTTAAATTATAACAGTCAGAAAAAGTCGTATTTCCCATACTGTATACAGTAGCAGGTATACTTACAGTTTCAAGGTTGTAACAAAACTCAAATGCCCAATCACCTATAAGTGTCACACCGTTCGGAATATATACATTTTTCAATTTTTGACAAAAACCAAATGCAGAAGTGCCAATAACTTGTACTGAATCGGGAACTGAATATGATTCATCGGTCTTACCCATCGGATAACGACCTAAGATTGACTTGTCTTTATTAAATAATACACCGTTTTCAGAGGAATAATAGTTATTGTTTTCGTCTACATTAATATATTCCAATTTAGAGCAAAAATCAAATGCTTGATAATCCAACTCCTCTACACTATCGGGGATATATATATCTACTAAGCTTTCACAACTACCAAACGCGCCATAACTTATAGTCTTTACTGTGTTTGGAATTTCGACACTTTCTAATTTTTCGCAGCCGTAAAAAGCATCTCCTCGTATTATCTCTACACCGTAAGGAATTACTACGCTTGTCAAGTTTTGACGAAAATAAAACGCCTCCATACCTATAACTGTAACAGGATATCCTCCTAAGGTTGAAGGAATTACAAGTTCTCCGGATATATCACTTGAAGAACCGACAATTTCAGCTTCTCCGTCATTTACTATATAAGTATAAACCCCGGATTCATTAACTCCGCCAACTTCATCATAAGCAAATGTATAAAACGCAAGCGATGAAATTATTACTGTTACAAACAAAAGGAATACTAAACTTTTTTTCATATTCTTTTCTCCTTGTAAATATTTTATATATTAATTATATACTATTTCTCTCACTCGGTCAACTAGTATACTTTACAAAATAAAAGCACCGTTTTTGTGTATTTTAATTACAAATCTTCACACAAAAAACAGGTATCGAAGTTCACTTCAATACCTGTTTTTTTCGTCTCAATTTTGATCAATTATAATTGATAATTAATTATACGTTACGGAGAACCAGTATCCTTCATCTATCAACCTTCCAAACGCATCAACATATCCGGTAAATTCTGTTAAATAATAGGCATGCATATCCCAATTATTGCAATCCAAATAATAATCGATTATCTCATCATAATAATCGGTGGGTTCTGTTATCTTTTCACCTTTTGTATAGTTGTGGTACACTGTTATATCATATTCATATGTACCTAACTTATAAGTTACAAAGGTAATTACGAAAAACTCACCGTTACAGTTTTCACCCGCTTTAACACAAGCACTCCCGAAGCGGTTTCTTTACAGTCAGTAATTGTCGCCTGCGCATTATAAATACTGTAGGTCAAATCACCTGATGTATACGTTGCCGCCGAAACGTCAAAGTTAAATTCCGGAACAATACATATCATCAAACAAACTACAAGTAACGAAATTAGTACTTTAATTGTTTTTTTCATTTGCTTTTCTCCTTACATTTTTACAATACAAGCAATAAGTAACACTTGCCTTAGTATTATTTATCTTGACAAATGCAAACTATACTTTACAAGCATTATAGTACAAATCTTTACTAATATCGATAGTACATATATTTATTTGATATAATAAATTTACTAACAAGAAAGTTGGTAAAACGCATTGGACATGAAGTATATAAAAATAATGAGAGACTTGCGGGAAGACCGTGATCTCACTCAGCAACAAGTTGCTAATATACTCGGCACTTCGCAGACAATGTATGCGAGATACGAGCGCGGCGCAAATGAGCTGCCTATTCATCATTTACTACTTCTTTGTGATTTCTACAACGTCAGCGCAGATTATTTGCTTGGATTAAGTGAAAAAAAACGATAAAAAGATTAAAAAAACTATTGACAAACAAAAATGCATTTGCTATAATATAGAGCGTTGGTGCGGAATTGTGTAACGGTAGCACGGCAGACTCTGACTCTGTTTGTCTGGGTTCGAATCCTAGTTCCGCAGCCATAAACAACGACATCACTTGTGTGGTGTCGTTGTTTTTTTGTTTTGATATATGGGATTCGAATAATCAAATCTATTAGTCATCTAAAAACACGGGGCGTCGAGGACGTCGCCCCCTACAAATTAATTATGAGTTGTGTTGCTTTTCGTGTAAAATTATGGTATAATATTTGCATAAATATTAAATCAATATTTGAGAGGATTTATTTTTATGAAGCTCAATTACAAAAGAACTATGCTCGTCGGTATGGCATTCTTTCTTATCCTAGCTTTCTGGCAGGCATACGATGCGATTATACCTCTAATACTCACAAACCACTTCGGTCTGTCTCAAACAGCATCGGGTGCCGTTATGTCTATTGACAACGTCCTTGCTGTCTTTATGCTCCCTATCTTTGGGGCATTATCTGACAAAGTTAACACTAAATACGGTAAACGTACACCTTTCATTTTCTTCGGCACGATCGTTTCCGTAATATCTTTTATTTGCTTAACTTTTATTGACAACTATCAACTTGCAAGGGTTATATCTGCCGGTATACCAAATGCACAAGGAAACGACGAAGCTATCAGAAAATTAACGTATGAGCTTACAGTTCAAAATCCTCTTCCTTTGATTGGGTTTATTGCAACTGTCCTCGTAGTACTTATCGCTATGGCAACTTTCCGTTCG
>JBGVPD010000034.1:0-5993 GCA_045126815.1 Eubacteriales bacterium | reverse complement strand
CGAACGGTATTTCGTGCGATACAGTTCCTCACGTTTCAAAGAAGCAAAGAACGATTCCATTACAGAATTGTCATACGGCACGTGCGCACGTGAAAAAGAGTGCGTGATGTGTAGCGACCGCATATAGTCGTTCATCGTCTTGGAACGATAGTTGCCGCCTCGGTCGGTATGGAAAATTAAACTTGAATCTGGCTGACGTGCTTTATAGGCGATTTGAAAAGTCGATTTTACAAGCTGCGTGCTGTTGGTCTTTCCAATTTTATAACCTACGACCATACGGGAGAACAGATCGATGATTACGCAAATATAATAAGCGTTTTCACCGTATTTGAAATAAGTAACATCACTAACCCACACTTCGTTCGGCTTGCACGTGTCAAACTCTTGGTTAAGGTGGTTTTTGTATTTGCGGCCTTCGTCCTCGTATAGTTTCTTTGCTGACTGACGAATGCTGACCAATCCCATATCACGCATAAGCGTGCGTACCATTTCGTTACTGACTTTGAATCCTTCGCTTTTCATAACTGCCGCAATTTTAGCGGCACCGAAGATCTGATTGCTTTCGTCGTAGATCTCCTGTATGCGAAGCCGTAGTTCCTCCCGACGTTTCGCATACCACGTGTTGTCTTTCTTGTTGCGGAGAACGTGGTTATAAAACGTTCCTCGCGGAATGTCAAATGCATCGCAGATCACGTGCACGTTGTATTTTCCGTAAAGTTGCTCGGCGGCATACAACCTCTGCTTTAATGGTGACTTCGGCGTACAGGTTGCAGATTTGAGAATTTCGACAATACTTTCTAAGCGTGCGACTTTGTTTTCGAGCAAATGAAAATTGCGGACATTGACCTCTTTGCGTTTGCCCGCTTCCAGTTCGTCACGGTAAGCACGCACCCAGCCATAAAATGTACTTTTTGGTATACCGGTGTCTACAAGGATACTCGTAGAAAGCTCACCGGATATAACACGGTCAATAACCGCTTGTTTTTCTTCTTGGGTGTAAGTTCTCATATTTTCAACTCCTATATTGAATGCATTGAAACAATTTTACGACATTTTTCATAGGAATTGAAAGAAAAGAGAAAATGTGATATAATATTAAAAGTTGAAAAAGTGGATTTTTAAAATGCTAAAGTCGCATATAGAACTTGACTTTTATATATGGAGGAGTGCAAATATGACACAAGAACTACAAACGGTTTTACTAAGTTTAGCTACCAGTTTGGTTGTAAGTTTAATTACCTTTATACTTGGATTGAAATCAGGAAAGAATCAAACAGATAGAGCAAAACTACAAAGTATATATAGAGACTTGTACAGTCATTTTTCTGATTTAAGGGATTCGCTTGAGCAGAATCGTCCCAAAACGTGGGAGCATTATAAAAAGGTTGAGCGAGGGTTATATTCAACTGAATATTATCCCCCGGTAAAGGAACTAAAGAGATCTGGCGACATACTATTTCTAAAGAAAAAGTTAGCGGATCAAGCACTGGACCTGGAAATGCAAATTATGAATTATTCATACAATCTTAAGTGTAAAATTCCAGAAATCCACGCTGCACTTATTTCGAATTTGGAAATTTATCAAGAGGGATACAAATTTACTAATTACCGTGGCAATTCAAATGATACATCTCATTTCGAAACAGCCAACCCCAAAAAGTGTAATAGTTTTTGGCCGAGAAACTATCGAGACCTAATAGAACGGCAGAAAATAATAAAGCTGCTTCAAGACATGGACGTAACTCAAACAACAGCATTAGAATTTACCTCAGGTGACAATCCAATAACATACTCTGCAAAGCTCTATCCAGGAGGTATTAAAATCAATATAGACCAATATGTTGAGCATCTTTTTACTAAATTTGAAAAAGAAGTACCCGGCTTTAATGAACTATGTAATCAAAAGAACCATTTAATTACTAAAATTGATAAATTAAGAAAGAAGTTAGCAAGGAAAGCAAAAGAACCTGTAAGTTTTTGGGAAACTATGTTCGGAGCATTCGGCGATATGTTTAGATAAACCGCACTTCTGTGCCGATATTATAACTCTCAGTTTATGATCGTTTAGCAAGGAGAATCAATATGGATGGACTTTCAATTGCAATTATCGTTATATGTCAAGTGATAATCACTTTTATTGCAGGACTATTTATCAAAAACTATTTGCCGTCATATATGAACGAAAAAGGTAAGAACCTTGCCACAAAAGAAGATATCCAGGAAATCACACAAAAAACCGAAGCAGTGCAACAGGAATTCAAGGAGAAATTTGAATTATTTTCTTCAGATGTACAGTTTAAATACGATTTTTATTACAAACAATATTCTGAGTTGTATAGTAAATTGTATGCTATCATTATGCAATCTGAGTACTTAAGGCGCTACTTGAAATTAACAAAGAACGAAGATGTTTCTTTTGTGGACGCACCATTTCTCGAAGTATCAAAAACACATCGAACAACTCAAACATTAACCTTCAATAAAGATACAGGCACAAAGATGGAATCTAAAACTATTGATGTAGAAACGTCAATTTCTCAATTCAACAAGATGCAACTGTGCGACTATATAATTGATAAGGGAGAATTTGCATCTCAAAAACTTTTGAAATTAGCAGTTGCATACCGCTTTGTGTTTAGTAGATATGACGGCAACCCCGAAAACATAGCCCCTACTTCTGATTCCGATACAGCTAATGATGAGGAGGTTCGCCTCATTAGAGAAATGGTTTGCTGTATTGTTGCAGAGTACAATTTGTTCAGAAAAAATCTAAATATGGAATACGATTCAATCGAAATGGAAACCGGCATTCCGCAAATATAACTCTCAGTAAGCAACAAACATAAATTGTTTTATTAATGAGGGGAAAATTATAGAATAACCGAAACTAATACTATGTAAGAGTTCGAATTCATACGCAAAATGGTAAAAATATCTTTTTTGTAGCCCATAGACAAAAATCCTCGTAACGTATGTTACGGGGATTTTTACTTTTTTTCACTATTACCTCTTCACTCTTCGCTTTTCACTTGAATACGAGGATTTTTGGAAAGTAAAAAGTAATAGTGAATAGCGAAGAGGTTCACTCCGTAGGCACAATATCACTAAAATCTCCGTCAAGATGGATTCGAACCACCGAAATTATGGCACACTTGTTTAATACACACTTTTGTGATATGATTAAAAAATGGCGGTGAATTTATGAAAAAAGATAAAGTAGGATTAAATGAAATTGTGGCATACGAAAAAGCTCAAATGTTGCCTTTGAATTTCGCAGTGTCCTACATACTAACACCTATTTATGCAGTTATATGCTTTCTGCTTATAGGCGCGTTTGCTGTTCTAATGGAAATAGACGATGAAAAATATTTAGTTCCCGGTTTATTGTGCTTGGGTGCTTTTGTTTTAATTTCTATTTTGTTTCTTGCTTGTGTTCCGCTTGTACGAAAGAAAGCAATTAAAACCGAGTTAGAGCGATATAATTTTGACATATCAGAGGAAAATGCTCTTGAAATATACGATTTTTCTACTGAAGAATTTTCTCTAAAGTTCGATAAGCATGGTATGTATGTAAATGATGAATTGTTTTATTATAATCATTTGTATAAAAATGTTGTAACAGGTAATTACTTGAAACGCGTGGGCGTATACTTGCAATTCGCTTTGGACAAAGAACACAGAGTTACACTTGGGGTTAATCCAACTACACTTAAAATGTTGGAGAGTTTGGAAATTAAATTAGATAATAGGCACATTTTGGATTATATTATTTCGAATAAAAAGGATGCGTTTGAGCAAATATACAACAAGGGCTATGTTATTGCCCGTTATGAATAATTCATCGGGCTTTTATATTTATTGAATATATTTTATGTTATATTCGCCTCGGGGATAGTGACTCTCCGAGGTTTTTTCTTTCTTCAAAAAAACTTTACATTACATGTTAAATATTATATAATTAATTACATATATTTTTGATAATGAAACGAGGTTTTATTATGTCAAATAAAGTTCGCGAATACATAAGCAGCAACTGGGACAGTTGTATAAAAGAAAATCACAATTCTGAAGGCAATCTTATAGGGCTTCCCTATCCTTACACCGTTCCTGCGGTTGGCCATTTCGACGAAATGTACTACTGGGACACCTATTTTACAAATAAAGGCCTTGAAATAGAAGGCAGACACGAGCAAGCTAAGTTTAACACAGATAATATGTTTTACCTTATCAACAAATACGGTTTTATGCCCAACGGCAACCGCACATATTACCTTTCCCGTTCGCAGCCTCCCTTTCTTTCAATCATGGCAAGGGACGTTTACAACAATAGCAAGGACAAAGAATGGCTTGAACATGCTTACAGCTCGCTTGACAAAGAATATAAGTTTTGGACCGAAAAACGCGGCAGCGAAACGGGACTTAACCACTACGACTTTGACAGTACCAACCCAGACGAGCACCATTGGCTCAAAAACGATTTTATTAACCGAGTAGGGCTTACTCCCGATTTACCCTCAGAGGACATCGCAAGACATTTCATCGCAACCGCCGAAAGCGGTTGGGACGTTTGTCCAAGATTTAATTTTGACGCATATAATTTTGCTCCCGTTGACCTTAATTCATTGCTTTACATGCTTGAGGATAACATGGCCTTTTTTGCAAACGAGTTAAGTAACGGCGAAAGCGAAAAATGGGCTAAACGCGCCGCCGACCGCAAGGCGAAAATGATT
The DNA here is from genome assembly GCA_045126815.1 of Eubacteriales bacterium. GTDB lineage: Bacteria > Bacillota > Clostridia > Oscillospirales > CAG-272 > RGIG1995. Next base: position 1,263 of record JBGVPD010000034.1, on the reverse strand, counting down.
GAACTTATGGAAAACGAGGACGGAATTTTGCTTGATTACAACCTCGTTACCGGAAAGCTCAGCCCCGTTTTTTCGGCGGCCTCCTTATACCCGATGTTTGCGGGACTTGCCGACCAAAAGCACGCAAAGGCCATTGTAGACAACCTTTATAAGCTTGAGGCCGAATTCGGACTTCTCACATGCGAAAAAACCGATATCCCCGGCCAATATCAATGGGGTTATCCCAACGGTTGGGCATGTTTACAGTATATTGCGATAATCGGACTTGACAAATACGGTTACAAAGAAGAAGCAAAGCGTTTGGCTCAAAAGTACGTATCGCTTGTTGAAAAAGTGTTTGACGAGACCGACAACATTTGGGAAAAATACAACGTTGTCGAAGGCAACATTAACGTTTCAAACGAATATAAAATGCCGGCTATGATGGGTTGGAGCGCAGGCACATATCTTGCCGCTGCGGAATATTTGAATAAGTAAAGTTTATAACAACCATACCTTTTATTAAGTATGGTTGTTATTATTTCATGGGGTTTATTTTTGGCTTCGGCTATGGTATAATCGAGAACAAGAAGGTGAAAAAAATGGGTTTTAATAAAATCGTCGACAAAACATGGCAAATTATTATTAAGATTTTTTGCGTTATCTTTTTGTTTTCGTTCGGTCATATTATTTTAAGCGCCGTTTTTAATCGCGCTGTCCATTCCTATGTACCTCTTTTACTTGTCGGCTTTATAATTCCGTTTATCGTTTTATTATTTTCTTTATATAAGTTCAGTTTTTCGGTAAACGAGTTTTTTGACAAGCATTTTAATATTATTTTGTTATCATCGGCGCTTTTAATGTTTGTCGTACAACTAATTTTTATCAACGTTTTAAGATTTACTCCCCAATTTGACTTGGAAACGGTTTATAACGGCGGTATAACCTGGGCCGAAGGGGGCAAATTTACCGAATACGATTCTTCAACCTGCCACTCCGATTATTTTTACATTTTTCCGAACAATTTAGGTGCGCTTTGCTTGTTCGCAGGGCTTTTTAAGGCGGCAAGATTTTTTGGATTAACCGATTACTTTTTTATTGCGTCGATATTTAACGCGGTTTTGTTTGCGGGCACATTTGTAATAACGGCGCTTATCAGCAAAAGGCTTTTCGGCGTAAATTCGGCCGTTATTTTGATTGCAATCTTCCTTATTACCCCGCCGTTTTATTTTATTGCGCCGGTTTTTTATACCGATTCGTTGTCGCTTATATTCCCCGTTGCGT
>JBGVPD010000033.1:0-30260 GCA_045126815.1 Eubacteriales bacterium | reverse complement strand
CTTCGGTAATCGGAAGGGGAGTATTTTCACTTATCCCATCCAAAGACGGCAACTGCGATATTAAATAATATTCAGCCATAGTTATTACTTCGCCTCTTTCAAAAGCTCGGTAACCTTAGGGCTAAGATAATTTGAAAGCATATCCACAACCGCCTCCGCAGAGTAATCGTAATATGCGCTGCCGCCCTTTACAGCAATGCGGAAACCCCCGTCAAAATTATCATTCGCCTTCAAGGTGATGCCTTTTAACATTTTTTCTTTAAGAACTGCCAGTAAGGTTTCTTCCAACTTATTAAGGTCTTGCGTATTCAAAATCACTGCGATATCTTCTGCATCCGGCTTGTTTGCCCAATTTTCAACAATGCTGATAACCAGCCCGGCAAGTGCATCCGATGAATATACAGCAGTAACATTTTCGCTAACGATAGCATTAAGCTCTCTCGTTACACTTTCTCTGAAAGAAATAAGCAGATTGCGACCAGCCTGACGAATAGCATCCTCGCTTGATTTCGTCATTCGCTCGGTTTCAGTTCTTGCAAGGCTCAAGATTTTATCTGCCTGTGCCTGTGCATCAGCAATAATCTTTTCGGCATCTGACTTTGCCGCTTCAACGATAGCCTTGGCTTCTGCTTCAGCGGTTTCAACACCATCCTTCTTAATCTGCTCAATAAGCTCCTGAAGTTGAACTTCCATAATTCTATCTCCTTTTATATTTAGTCAATTTTACTGCTAAAAAACAAAATGGATCCAGCTTCCTCTGCAGTCAGCTGGATCCATAAAATGTTATTATAATTATTTTGTTATATGTATTATATCATACTTTTCTTATTTTGTCAAGACTTTAGAAGGGTAAAGACACAAAATTCCAATTATGACTTTTGAAAGTTACCCAAAAAGTACAAGTATGTGTGAATCAAATTACAGGCAGAGTCAAAAATACAGTATAGCCAATACGACTATACTGTATTTTCTGTCATCCCACTCGGTTTGCGTGATGCTCCGTTAAGGACAACACGCTTTTTCCGCACATCTTTTTAATTGTATAACAAAAGCCGAGTTAAAAACTCGGCTTTTTAAATTATGCTTGCTGGCTGTAGTTAGGTGCTTCTTTTGTGATGTTGATGTCGTGAGGATGAGATTCACGAAGACCTGCACCTGTGATTCTAACAAACTTTGTGTTTTCCTTGAGAGAAGGAATGTCAGGGCAACCGCAGTAACCCATACCTGAACGAAGACCGCCGATAAGCTGATATACTGTGTCAGCCAAAGGACCTTTGTAGGGAACACGACCTTCAACGCCTTCGGGAACGAGTTTGTTAGCAGAGCTGCCTTCCTGGAAGTAACGGTCTTTGGAACCTTTTTCCATAGCGGCAAGAGAACCCATACCGCGATAAACTTTAAAGCGTCTACCCTGATAGATTTCGGAGTCGCCGGGGCTTTCTTCGCATCCTGCAAAGAGAGAACCGATCATGATAGCGTCAGCACCTGCGGCAATAGCTTTGGGAAGGTCGCCACTGTACTTGATACCGCCGTCTGCGATAACGGGAATGCCGTATTTCTTTGCAACTTCTGAAGCATCGCTGATAGCAGTGATCTGGGGAACACCGATACCTGCGACAACACGTGTTGTACAAATAGAACCGGGGCCGATACCTACTTTAATAGCGTCAGCGCCTGCTTTAATAAGGTCTTCAGCAGCTTCTGCAGTTGCTATATTACCTGCGCATATCTGCGCTTCGGGGAAAGCTTCTTTAATTTTCTTAATGCAGTTAAGAATGTTCTGTGAGTGTCCGTGAGCGGAGTCAAGAACGAGAAGGTCAGCACCTGCGCCGAGAAGAGCTTCAACTCTAGTAAGAACGTCAGCAGTAACACCGATAGCCGCACCGCAGAGAAGTCTGCCGTTAGCATCTTTTGCGGAGTTGGGGTATTTTGTTGCTTTTTCAATATCTTTAATGGTGATAAGACCGGAAAGTTTTCCTTCTTCATCTACCAAAGGAAGTTTTTCGATTTTGTGACGGCGAAGGATTTCCTGTGCTTCGGAAAGGGTTGTGCCTTTAGGAGCAGTAACGAGGTTATCTTTAGTCATAACTTCACTGATCTTAATATCAAAACTCGTAAGGAAACGCATATCGCGGTTAGTAATGATACCGATGAGTTTTTTGTTTTCATCGCAGATCGGCACACCGGAGATGCGGTACTTGCCCATCAAATCATTAGCTTCGTAAACATAGTTATCAGGGGAAAGATAGAAGGGGTTAGTGATAACGCCGTTCTCGCTTCTCTTAACACGTTCAACTTCATCGCGCTGTCTTTCAATTGTCATATTCTTGTGGATAATACCGATGCCGCCTTCTCTTGCCATAGCGATAGCGAGACCTGATTCGGTAACAGTGTCCATAGCAGCGGACAAAAGCGGAATGTTAAGCTTAATCTTTTTGGTGATGTAGGTTTCCAATTTAACTGTATTGGGGAGTACGTCACTTTTTGCGGGGATAAGCAAAACATCATCAAAGGTGAGGCCTTCTTTAGCGAAGCGATTGTTGGTCATAAATCTTTCTCCTTACTTTTTATTTCATTTAAAATTACATACAAAAAACAGTGTTTTATTAACTATAAATTTTACACTAAACTGCAAAAAATGTCAATATAAATTTAAAATTTTAACCATATTTTTTTGTAAAAATAAAGGTGAAAAGCTTACCTATGAACAAATGATACGGAAAGATGTTTTTTTAAGAGGGAAAATGAGAAAAAGAAAAAACTCGGAATAATTGATAAACCGAGTTTTAAAGTGTTATTTATCCAAATGAACGTCGATCTGTTGATATGGAATAGTTATATTATTATTCTTGAATTCAATGTTGATTTTTTCAAGAAGGTCGAGCTTAAGAGTCCAGTAATCCGAGGAATTACACCACACTCTCAACGTAAATTCGTTTGCATTGTTTGTTTGCGCAGTTAATCGTGCAAATGGCTCGGGCGAAAGATGCGAGAGCTCGTTTTCTTTAGCCGCATTGAGTAAGATGTTTTTGACAAGTTCGATATCCGCATTAAAACTAACGGAAAAAGAGAGGTCAACCCTTCTTGTTTTCATAGATGAATAGTTTATAACTGAAGAATTCATCAAAGTGCCGTTAGGAATAGTTATGGTTTTGTTATCAACGGTTTTTAGAACGGTATAGAAGATACTAATGTCGTCAACAGTTCCCGAAAGGTCAGCGGTCTCTATGTAATGACCGACTTTAAACGGGTGAAAAATAAGAATCATAATTCCTCCCGCAAAGTTGCTGAAAGCGCCTTGGAGAGCTAAACCTATAGCAACGCCGGCAGTACCTAAAAGAGCAACGAAAGAAGTTGCGGGAATTCCGATGATAAGACAAGCGGTAACGACAACGACAGCGTCGAGAGTTATTAATATAAGGTTATTTAAAAATGAGCGAACGCTGACTTCTAATTTGAGAGTACCTTTTGAGTTCATAAATTTCTTCGTGATGAATTTGGCGATCTTAAGCCCAACAGTCAAAACGATGATTGCGATAATTAATTTCAAACCTGCTTTTGCAAGGTAATCAAAAGCAGAATCGATAAAGGTTTTAAGCGTTTGATCCATAAATCATACCTCGATCATATAGTTATACGTTTATAGTAATATCAAAATACGGAAATGTCAAGTAAAAATAAGGCGTAAAACACTACGCCTTATCATTAAAATATTATTTTGGATGGCTTTTGAAAATAAGAGAAGCAAGATAACCGAACAACAATGCGGCTGTAATGCCGCCCGCAGCACCGTTTAATCCACCTGTAAGAATACCGATAGCGCCGTTTTCGGTTATTGCTTTTTGGACTCCTTTTGCAAGGGAATAACCAAAACCTGTCAAAGGTGTTGTGGCGCCGCAACCGGCAAATTTAACGAGCGGTTCGTAAATTCCGACAGCTGTAAGAATAACGCCGAGTACAACGTAGGATACGAGTATACGAGCGGGGTTAAGTTTTGTTTTGTCAATAAAGATCTGTGCAATAACGCATAGGATACCGCCGACAATAAAAGCTTTCAGATAATCCATTATTTATTACCTCCCGTTATATGAATAAGGTGAGCGATTCCGGGGATAGACTGACCTTGTTGAATACTTGTGGGGCTCATAAGAGCGCCGGTACCGATAAACAGAACGTTTTTTAGATTACCGATGGAAAGCTCGTTGTATATGTGTGAAGCAAGTACGACAGCCGAACAACCGCAACCAGAGCCGCCGGCGTGCATATCTTGTTTTTTTAGATCGTAGATCATAAGTCCGCAATCGTTATAATTTTTACCCATAGTATAACCGTTGCCTACCATTAGTTCTTTAACGATTTTGTGACCTTCGTACCCAAGGTCGCCCGTAACGATAAGGTCGTAGTCATCGGGGACGGTGTTTGTAATATTAAAGTAACGTGTTAGGGTGCTTATGGCGGCAGGAGCCATAGCGGCGCCCATATTGTTGATATCGGTAATGCCCTTGTCAACGGTAATACCGGGAAGAACGTCGGCTATTATAGGGGCGTTACCGTCTTTTGAAACGATAAATGCAGCAGAACCAGTAACCGTCCATTGAGACGTAGGAGTATGCTGTCCGCCGTATTCAAGAGGATAGCGGAACTGTCTTTCGGCAGAACAGTTATGAGATGAGGTGACGGCAATAGTTTTGTCAAAGGTGCCGTTGGCAACGGTCAAAGCTGATAACAAAAGACCTTCGGCAGCAGTAGAACAAGCGCCGTACAGACCTAAATAGGGAATATTAAAGTCGATAAGACCGTAATTAGAGCTGATGCATTGATTGATCAGGTCGCCTGAAAACAAGACGTCGATGTGGTTTTCTGTCAGTTCGGCTTTTTTTAGGACGTTTTTAACTGCAAGACGTTGCATTTCGCTTTCGCTTTTTTCCCAGGTGTCTTGCGAGAACTTGTCCGTTTTGTCAACGATATCGAAAAGAGAGCCTAAAGGGCCGTCATTTTCTTTTTTTCCGACAACTGAACAAGTTGATATTATTTTTGGGGGATTTTCGAATGTAATTATTCCTTTATTCATTTAATCACCTGTTAATTTGATGGATTGATAGAGTAATGGTAGTATTTGCTTATGGGAAAAATTTATACTCTATCTCAAAAACACTTGAAAAAAAGTTGTAATGTGATAAAATGAAGTTGACAAAGTCAAAAAGCTAAAAATGGGAGAAGCAACGATGAAAAAACATATAATTGATGGTCTAACATTTAATGAAGACTGGCATAATGTGATAGAAGACTGTGATTTTTCTCCGCTTGACAAACTGTATGAAGGCAGAAAAGCATACTATGGAGATTATCACTGTCATACCGATTCGGGCGGAACGAGCGACGGAAAGATGACTCCTGAAAGTTGGCTTAAGGCTATGAAGGAATTTAAGCTTGACTTTGCGGGTATAATGGATCACCGTCAGGTAAGACATATGTACCTTGACTGTTTTGACGAAGAGTATTTTATATGCGGAACCGAACCCGGCGGAAAATGGAACGATCCCGAGTTATCTTTTCATTATTTAATGATAGTTCCCGAAAGGGAGGCGCTTGTAAGAGTGCTTGAAAAATTTCCCGACGTATATAATTTTACCGGCGGAATTGAGGGTACTTATGATTATATAAAGGTAGATAGAGATAGGTTTTTAGAGGTAGTAAAGGCGGTAAGAGATGAGGGGGGCGTAGTTGTACACCCGCATCCCAAACAAGTAATGAAGAGTGAAGATCCGAGAGATTACTATTTCGGTGAGGGCTCTGTAATAGAAGTAATGTATACTTATGATCCTCCGTCACTTGCAAATGAAATGACGAAGAATAATTATAAGCTGTGGATGGATATGCTGTCTTTGGGATATAAGGTAATAAATACTGCGACAAACGATTCTCACAGACAGACTATGTTGGTTACGATGAATACCGTTTATTCTGCAGAAAAAAAGGGCAGAGCTTATATGGAGTATCTGAGGAAGGGCGATCTGAACGCAGGTTTTTTCGGTATAAAGATGAGTATAGACGATAATCCCGTCGGGTCAAGCGCAAAATATAAGGATGGAATGAAGCTTTATATAAAGGTAGAAGACGTCCATACTTTTAGATTTGACCGTGATGAGACGTATAGAATAGACGTGTTGAGTGATGAGGGAATTGTGTACAGTTCGGTTATCGAGTTACCTTTTAAGGTGGCTATGGAGATCAAGGACAGAAAGTTTTATAGAGCAGTAATAATAAGAGAGTCCGACGGTGCGCCGGTAGCTATCGGCAATCCTATATGGCTTGATAAATAAGATAAAAACTACCCGAATATGAGTTTTAAAGGCTCTTTTTCGGGTGGTGTTTTTTTATTTAAAAAAATTAAAATAAAATGTGATAAACGTATTGACAAAAGTGAAAGTGTGTGCTATGATACATACATCGACTTTATCAGAGTAAAGTAATAAAGCGATAAAAAATAAAACACATAAAAAACGAAAGACATTTCGGAGGAAAAAGAAATGAAAAAGACATTGGCATTACTTATGAGCTTGGTGCTTTTGATGGGCTCACTTATGATGTTTACATCATGCGCTAAAGATGAAGAAAAGGATACACTTGTATGCGGTGTAACTATTTTTGAAAAGATGAACGAACAGGACGAAGACGGCAACTGGACCGGATTTGAATCTGAATTTGCTATGGAAGTTGGAAAGCTTCTCGGTATGGAAGTTAAGTTTCAGGTTATTGACTGGGCACAAAAATACAACGAAGTAAACTCAGGTGCTATTGACTGTATCTGGAATGGCTTTACAGCAAACTCAAGCGATGACGGTATCAAGAGAAGCGACCTCGTTGATTTTTCATACGGTTATATGCTTAACCAGCAGTGCATCGTAACAAAGGCAGCAAACGTTGAAAATATCAAGACTGAAGCAGATCTTGCAGGTAAGAAAGCGTGTGTTGAAGGCGGAAGTGCCGGTGCTGCTTATGCAGAAACAGTAACTGACAAAGAAAACATTTTCTCAGCTACAGCTCAGATCAATGCATTTAGCGAAGTTAAGTCAGGCGCTGTTGACTTTATCGTAGTTGACATTCTTCTCGCTCAGAACATTTGCGGTAAGGGCGACTACACAGACCTCGCAATTGTTGAAGCAATTGAACTTGAATCTGAAATTTATGCAATAGGATTTAAGAAGGGAAGCGAACTCACAGCAAAAGTAAACGAAGCTATCAAGACACTTGAAGAAAACGGCAAACTTATGGAACTTGCTGAAAAATACGGTTTTGAAAACGTACTCAAGGTAACTGAAACGATAGAGTAAGGAACAAGAAATAAGGAAATAGTAATGGGATTTTGGAATGTAACTTTAAGTCTTATTAACGGACTTGAACAGACCTGCCTGATATTTGCGCTAACACTCGTGTTAGCGCTTCCTTTAGGTTTGGTGATAGCTTTTGGCTCAATGTCAAAATTTAAGCCTTTATCATACGCCGTAAAGACGTTTGTATGGATAATACGCGGAGTACCGCTGATGTTGCAGGTAATCATATTCTTTTACGTGCCGGGATATCTTTTGGGAAGTCCGATATTTTCAAGATTTGGTTCGGTAGTAGCGGCATTCGTGATTAACTATGCTTGTTATTTTTCAGAGATATACAGAGGCGGAATAGAGAGTATACCGCACGGTCAGTATGAGGCAGGACAGGTATTGGGAATGAAGAAGACGCAGGTTTTCTTCAGAGTAATACTTATGCAGGTAGTGAAGAGAATACTTGCACCTATGTCAAATGAAGTAATAACGCTTGTAAAAGATACGGCATTGGCAAGAGTAATAATGATCGTTGAACTTATACAAGCGGCGCAGAATTATGCGAGTTACGGATTGATGTGGCCGTTGTTCTATACTGCGGTATTCTATCTTGCTTTTGTCGGAATACTCACACTTTTGTTTGGTTATTTCGAAAAGAAGCTAGATTATTACAAGGTGTAAGGTCGAAAAGGAGCTTTAAGTATGGCAATTTTTGAAGCAAGAGATATACAGAAAAGCTTCGGTAAGACCGAGGTGTTAAAGGGAGTTAGTTTTGGTATTGAAAAGGGAGAAGTTTTGTGTATTATCGGTTCCAGCGGAAGCGGTAAGACGACGCTTTTGAGGTGTGTAAACTTTCTTGAAACTCCTGACAAAGGGCAGTTTTATTTGAATGGTAATTTGCTTTTTGATGCAAATGATAAGAAAGCCAAAAGTGATGCCGAGATAAGACAAAAGAGATTACATTTTGGACTTGTATTCCAGTCATTTAATTTATTTCCTCAATATACGGCTTTGCAGAACGTAAGCTTGGCGCCTTTACTTTTGGCAAAAGAGCGTCCTGATTACAAAGAGAACGCAAAGACGATAAAAGAAGAGATCATGGAACATTCAGCCGAGCTTTTAAGAAAGGTTGGATTGTCCGATAAAATGCAGAATTATCCGTGTCAGATATCGGGCGGACAACAGCAGAGAGTGGCAATAGCGAGAGCTTTGGCGTTGAAACCTGATATACTTTGTTTTGACGAACCGACGTCAGCGCTTGACCCTGAAATAACCGTTGAAGTGTTGGCGGTTATGAAAGAGTTGGCGGCAGAAGATATGACGATGCTTGTGGTAACGCATGAGATGGGTTTTGCGAGAGAAGTATCTGACAAAGTTATATTTATGGACGAAGGAGTAATAGCGGAAGAGGGAAAAGCCGAAGAAGTATTTGGCAACCCAAAGAGCAAGAGACTCCAAGAATTTTTAAGCGTAATGAAATAAAGAAAACGGTGTGTAGAAAATACACACCGTTTTTTATGTTGAAAAAAACAAAAAAATACGGAACACCCCAATAGGCATTCCGTATTTTTGGTGCGAGAAACGGGACTTGAACCCGTACGGTAAATCCACACGCCCCTCAAACGTGCGCGTCTGCCAGTTCCGCCACTCTCGCAAAGCTTTGTTACAAGCAACATTAGATATTATACACATTTTTATCGGAATGTCAATATGTTTTTGAAAAAAATATAAATATATTTTTGCCTATACTATCATATATTGTATCAATCGAATTAAGGGTTGGTGTTTTATATGAGTAAGTACACATCAAAATTCAGAGAAAGAAGCGAACTGTTTGCAGCATTTATAATAGATAATGATGCGACGGTAAGACAAGCAGCGCACTATTTTGGGATCAGTAAAAGTACGGTACATAAGGATCTTGTATGCAAATTGAAGTATATAAATCCTGCTTTATACAAAGAAGTTAAAAAAGTGTTAGACAAGAATAAGGCAGAAAGGCATATAAGGGGAGGGGAAGCGACGAAAAGAAAATATAAAGATGGTTGTTTTCTGAAAACTTGACAGAATACACTAAAAAATGTATAATAAAAGAAGAGATGTGTATGAAAAAGAACTTAGGAGGGACAGATATGCCCAAGAGAATAATGATAACAGAATATCCTGTTGAATATGCGCCTTTTAATCCGCCGGAGAGCAAATGTTTTTACGGATTTCCCGAAGTAACAGATTTGCCCGACAGCGGTATCTCGGCTATGCATTATCATTCGAGCTATCAGATTGGGGTATGTGTTTCGGGTAACGGTGTGTTTTTGCTTGAGAATGATATATATGCTGTAAAGGCGGGGGATGCTGTGATTATAGCGCCTGACGTAATACACTGTTCAAAGAGTATAAAGAAGAGTAACAGCAGTTGGGAATTTGTATATTTTGATCCATACGAAATGAGGAACAAATATCCCGAACTTAATATGCCCAAGAGTTGTATTTGCACACAAGAGAACGAGGGCGAATTAAATGCGCTTTTGAAGAAGATAATACAAGAGGCAAAAGGCTGCCGAGAGGAATACGAGAGGCTGTCGGCATTGTATTTCTATACTTTTTCGATTTTGTCATCAAGAAAGGGAGCAATACCCGATGAATCTGCAGAAGCGGAAAGAATACGAAATGCCGAACAGACGGATATATATAACATAATGCCTGCATTAAAGGAAATAGCTTTTAGATTTGATGAGTCGATAGCGGTAAATGAATTGTCGGATATATGCAATTTAAGTGAGTCGCATTTTACGAGAATATTTAAGAAATGTACTGGAATGTCGCCGTATAACTATACGCTGAAGTTCAGAGCGAAAGTAGGCGCGGCACTTCTTAAGGCTACAGATAAGACGGTCAACGAAATATCGGAGTGCGTTGGATTTAAGAGCGCAAGTGATTTTTACAGACAGTTTACGAAGTACTATTCGTGTTCGCCTATGGATTATAGGAAAAGATAATTGGACAAACGAAGTTAATATTAAACGGAGTAAGGGAGATTAGCGTCTCCCTTATTGTTTTTTGAAAAATTAATTATATTAATATATAAATTTAATAAAACATATTTACAAAACGGGGATTTTAGGGTAAAATGAATAAAATGCTATAAATATACAGAAGTGAGAGGAAGAACGAAATGTCAGACGTAAAACCTGTATACAAAAGAGTATTACTTAAACTTTCCGGCGAAGCACTTGCAAAGGAGTGCGGAAAGGGAGAAATACTCAATTATGATTTTATAAACGAAGTATGTCTCAAGGTTAAGGAATGCGTTGAAATGGGTGTTCAGGTAGCGATCGTTGTCGGTGGCGGAAATATATGGCGCGGCGGCAGACAGGGAGCTAAAATGAACAGAAGCAGAGCAGACCATATGGGAATGTTGGCAACGGTTATAAACGCATTGGCGCTTCAACAGGGATTTGAAGAGGTTGGCGCAGAGTCAGTTGTAATGACAGCGATAGATATGGAGAGAATAGCAGATCCTTTTACACAGAGAGATGCTGTAAAAAATCTCGAGGAAGGCAAGATAGTAATTTTCGGCGGCGGAACAGGTTGCCCTTATTTTTCAACCGATACGGGTGCTGTGTTGAGAGCGGCAGAAATAAATGCTGATGCAGTATTGATGGCAAAGAACATTGACGGTGTTTATACAGCAGATCCGAAGCTTGATCCTAATGCAAAGAAGTTAGATGAAATAAGCTACGTTGACGTGCTTAATAACGGACTTAAGGCACTCGACTGGACAGCGGCATCGTTCGGACTTGAAAACAAGCTTATTATACAGATGTTTGCGCTTGATGATCCTAATAACATCGTTCGCGTAATAAAGGGCGAAAAGATGGGAACGGTTTTGAAATAGTTAACGATCAATGTTAAAAATATAACAGTTTAAATATACGGAGGAATTACAGTATGAAACTTTCAACAAAAGACTACGAAGGCAAGATGCAGAAATCAATAACTGCATACCAGAACGAACTTGAATCAATAAGAGTAGGAAGAGCAAATCCTTCTGTTCTCAACAAGATTTCAGTTGACTATTACGGTGTACCCACACAGATCAACCAGATGTCTGAAGTAAAGGTAACAGATGCAAGAACGATTGTAATATCACCTTGGGATGCAACCACATTGAAGAATATTGAACGTGCGATTACAGCATCAGATCTCGGAATTACCCCCCAAAACGACGGCAAGGTGTTGAGACTTACATTCCCTCAGCTTACTGAAGAAAGACGTAAGGAACTTTCAAAGCAGGTATCAAAGATGGGTGAAGATGCAAAGGTTGCTATCAGAAATATCCGTCGTGATTTCAACGATACTGCAAAGGATATGAAGAAAAAGAACGAGATGACTGAAGATGAACAGAAGCAGTCAGAAAAAGAAATACAGGACTTGACAGATAAGTATATCAAAGACATAGATGCCATTACAGCCCGTAAAGAAAAGGAAATCATGGATATCTGACAAAATATACGGGCGTGCGCCTAAAGGTACACGCCCTTTTTAATTGGAGAAGAAAATGTTTGGCATAAAGAAGAAAAAAGAAAAAGCCAAGGTTATGGCTGATGAGAGGTTACAGCATATAGCGTTTATAATGGACGGAAACGGCAGATGGGCAAAGCAAAAGGGAATGCCTCGCGAGTTTGGTCACAAAAAGGGCGCGGAAACTATGAAAAAAATAGTTGAATACTGTGGCTCAATAAATATAAACTGTATAACCGTGTACGCTTTTTCGACAGAGAACTGGAAGAGGCCCAAAAATGAAGTTGACGCGATAATGAAGCTTTTGGGCGAATACATAGATTATCTTTATACGGTTATGGATAAAGATAATATACAGATCCACTTTATAGGAGACAAGAGCAGGTTTACTCCCGAACTGAGAGAAAGGCTTGAAAAGGCGGAGTCAGATTCTGCGAAATACGAAAGAATACTAAACGTTGCTTTGAATTACGGCGGTAGAGATGAAATAGTCCATTCTGTAAACAGACTTATAGAACTGGGCAAGACAGAGATAACTGAAGAAGATATAACGGCAAATTTGTATACGTCTCACTGTTCGGATCCCGATTTAATAGTCAGAACGGCAGGAGAGATAAGAACGTCAAACTTTTTGATGTGGCAGGGCGCATATTCGGAATTGTATTTTACAGACGTGTTGTGGCCGGATTTCTCAGAAAGAGACGTAGACTTGGCTGTTGAGGAATATTACAGACGCACACGCCGATTTGGAGCGGTAGTATAAAACAGATTACGGAGAAGCATAAAAGATGAAGACAAGAATTATAACGGCGGTAATATGTACTTTGATATTTTTACCGTTTTTGTTTTTCTCAAACACGATAGCGTTTCCGATAGCATTATCTTTTGCATCGGCAATCGGCGTATACGAGATGCTTAAGTGTTTGGGGGAAACGTCGTTTTGGATAAAGATAATGTCATTGACTATAGCGATATCGTTTCCCATATTAGCAAGAACGTACGGTAACGAACAGGCATTTTTTAATTTTGCGCATAAGGTGTTTGTTGTATATTTGTTTTTGTTACTTGTTGTAGCCGTGTTTTCAAAGGGAGAACGCGAAATCGGGGAGATGGCTATGGTTTTTGTAACCGTGAACTTGATAGTTAACGGTTTTGCAAGTATTGTTTTGCTTAGAGATTACGAGTTTGGTAAATACATATATCTGCTTGTGTTCTTGTGTCCTTGGATGACGGATATATTTGCGTATTTTACGGGATATTTTCTTGGAAAACACAAGCTTATACCAGATGTTAGCCCCAAAAAGACCGTAGAGGGAGCTATCGGAGGAGTGGTATTTTGTACTTTGATATTGACACTTTACGGATACGTGTTAACGAAATTTGTAGACGGATTACACGCGAATTATATAGCATTTGTTTGTGTAGGCGTGGTTTTATCGGTGGTATCGCAGTGCGGAGATCTGATTTTCTCGCTAATTAAGAGAAAATACGGAATAAAAGATTACGGAAATCTTATGCCGGGGCACGGAGGAGTGCTTGATAGATTTGACTCGGTAATAATTGCAGCGCCTTTTGTATTGATGATGTTTGACTTATCGGGAATATTCCGTTTGTTCAGATAGTAAAACACAGAAGAATGATGGGGAAATATAAGATGTTTGAGAAGAGTATAGCTATATTTGGTTCGACGGGTTCTATCGGGCGCCAAAGTATAGAAGTTGCAAGAAAGCATAAAATAAGAGTTAAGGCTTTGACGGCAAGAGGAGATATTGCAAGGATTGAAGAGCAGATCAGAGAATTCAGCCCCGAAACTGCTTGTGTTCTTGATGAAAGAAAGGCTTTAGAATTAAAAGAAAGAGTAAAGGACACGAATACTAAAATATTTGGCGGCGAAAAGGCGATCGAAGAATTGGCTTATGAAGTCAAGTGTGATATGGTGTTAAACTCGATTATAGGTAAGGCAGGGTTAAGACCTACTTTGGCGGCTATAGAGTCCGGCAAGAATATTGCCTTAGCAAACAAGGAAACTCTTGTAACTGCGGGAAGTATCGTAATGGAGAGGGCGCGTCAAAAGGGAGTAAGCATAATTCCCGTTGACAGCGAACACTGTGCTATTTTCCAGTGTCTTGAAGGATATCCGTCAAAGCAAGTAAACAGAATTATACTTACGGCATCGGGCGGACCTTTCTTTGGAAAGAAGAGAGATGAGCTAAAGAATATAACACCCGAAATGGCGTTAGCGCACCCCACGTGGAGTATGGGACAGAAAATAACTATAGATTCTGCAACTCTTATGAACAAGGGATTTGAAGTTATCGAGGCTTGTCATTTGTTTGATATTGACGTAGACAAAGTTGATGTAGTTGTACACAGAGAGAGCATAATACACTCTATGGTGGAATATATTGATAATGCTGTTTTAGCACAGATGGGAGTGCCCGATATGCGTACGTGTATTCAGTATGCGATAACGTATCCCGACAGATACGAGGGACTTCAAGAGAGACTTGATTTAGCAAAGGTAGGCAAGATGACGTTTGCCGAGGCAGACAAAGAGACTTTCGTATTGCTTGATCTGGCGTATAAATCTATGAGAATGGGTGGACTTATTCCTGCTGTTCTCAACGGAGCAAACGAAGAAGCGGTAAACCTTTTCTTGAAGGGAGAAATAAGCTTCTGCGATATAATGGATATCGTAAAGGACGTTGTTGTGAATTATAAGAATATAGATACTCCGACGTTAGAAGAGATAGAGGAAGCAGATATGCTTTCTCGTAGTCTTGTGAGAAAATTAGCCAATAAAGGCTGAAAACGATTGATCGAAAAGAGGAAATGAATTGACTGTTATTTTAGCTATACTCATATTTGGTTTTCTGATATTTATACACGAATTGGGACATTATCTGACGGCTCGAATGTTTAAGGTAGGAATAAATGAGTTTGCGATCGGAATGGGCCCTAAGGTATTAACAAAGGTATCGAAGAAGACGGGAATAGCATACTCGTTACGCTTGTTACCCATAGGCGGATTTGTAAGTATGGTGGGCGAAGACGAGGACAGTGAAGATGAAAATGCTCTGAACAACAAGCCCGTATGGCAGAGGATGATAATAGTATCGGCGGGCGCATTTATGAACGTGCTTTTCGGTGTGTTGACGGTTTTGGTGATAATAAGCACGACTAAACATTTAGCGACGAATACAGTAGCTATTTTTAACGAGGGTGCGACGTCTTACGAATCGGGACTTATGGTAGGCGATACGATAGTAAAGGTTGGCAAAACGAGAGTCCACATTGGAAACGATTTGAATGAAGCTATAATGTTTGAGGGAATAAACCCCGTTGACGTAACAGTTATCAGAGACGGCAAGAGGGTAATAATCGAAGACGTATTATTCGGAAAGATAAGCGAAGGCGGACTGACTTTCGGAAGAATGGACTTCAAGGTATATCCTGAAGGCAGAAGTTTTAAGAACATAATAAAGCATACGATTTTTTACAGTAAATCAACCGTAAATATAATATGGAAATCGCTCATATATCTTGTAACGGGTAAGGTTGGAATACAGCAGATGTCAGGGCCGATAGGAGTAACGTCGGCAATAGGCGATGCTGCAAAGATGGGTATACAAGACCTGCTTAATATGGTATCACTATTGGCATTAAATTTAGGAATAATGAATATGCTGCCATTTCCCGCGCTTGACGGCGGAAGATTTGTATTTATGCTTTACGAATTGATATTCAGAAAGCCGATAAGCAGAGAAGTTGAGGGATATATTCATTTTGCGGGATTATGTTTGCTTATGCTGTTGATGGTGGTCGTTGGATTTAACGATATAAGTAATTTGTTTAAGAGATAGGTGAAAATAAATGGATAGACGCATATCGAAGAAGATAAGGGTTGGAAACATATATGTAGGCGGAGATTCGAAGATAACGGTACAGTCGATGACGAATACCGATTCTGCCGATTTTGATGCTACGTACAGCCAGATAAAAAAGCTTGAGGAATGTGGGTGTGACATAGTTAGAATGACTGTACCCGACATGGAATGTGTGAAAACGGTGTACAGATTAAAGGAATCAGACGTACAAATACCCATTGTTGCAGATATTCATTTTGATTATAAGATGGCTATAGAGGCGGCAAATGCAGGAGCCGACAAGATAAGAATAAATCCGGGAAATATCGGAGACGAAACAAGGGTAAAAGAAGTTGTTTCGGTGTGCCAAGAGAAGAATATACCCATAAGAATTGGCGTAAACAGCGGTTCTTTGGAAAAGAACATATTGGCAAAGTACGGCAGACCGTCCGGAGAAGCTTTGGCAGAGAGTGCATTGTATCACGCGTCACTTCTTGAAAAGTTTGATTTTACGAACATAATATTAGCGGTAAAATCTTCACGTGTTGCCGATATGGTAAAGGCGAACAGAATTCTTGCAGAGAAAACAGAATATCCTCTTCATTTGGGGGTAACTGAGGCGGGAACGGTACATAAGGGCGTAATAAAATCGTCGATCGGTATAGGCAGTCTTTTGTTGGACGGCATAGGGGATACTTTAAGAGTGTCGTTAACAGACGAGCCGTATGAAGAAGTAAGACAGGGCAAGGCGATATTATCTTCACTTGGAATATCGGAAGAAAACGGAATTAATATAATATCATGTCCGACTTGCGGAAGAACCAAGATCGATTTAATAGGTATAGCAAAAGAGTTTGAAAAGAGAACGGCAAATATTGTTCTCAATAAGAAGATAGACGTAGCTATTATGGGATGCGTGGTTAACGGCCCCGGAGAAGCCAAGGAATGTGATATAGGAATAGCAGGCGGAGTAGGAGAGGCAGTGCTGTTTAAAAAGGGCGAGATAATCCGAAAGATCGATGAAGACAGGATAATAGACGAGCTGATAGAAGAAATAAAAAAGATGTAATATTTAGGTGGAGCGTAATGGCGAAAAAATTAGCGGAACTGTTTAACAGATACCAACCGGACGAGCAGTACAAAGACATATTTGAAGAGGGAATAGTTGAGAATGTTCGTGTCAGCCGAGAACAGAAGATAGTCGAGGCTGAGGTTAGGTTTGAAAACTTAAAAGAGAAGAAGAGACTGTACGAAATAGAAGAGATATTAAAACAGTGCTATGCATTGAACTTTGTAAGAATATTTCCTAAATACGACAGTAAACATTTTTCTGAAAAGTATATCCCCGAGGTGTTGCTTGAGACGTGGCACCGTGGGGCGATGTCGCGCGGATTTTTTAACGAATACAACCTGAGTATTAGAGATAATAAAATAACACTTGAGATACCTTTTCAGAACGGTGGGATCGGACTTTTATACAGTGGAAAGACGCCTGAGGTTATTTCTGAGATAATAAACGATGAATTTTCTCTTAAGTATGAAGTAGAGATAGTGCACGATCAGAATTCAATGACGGATTATTCTGATATATTTAGAAAAAAAGAACAGATGTACGCAGAGGAAATAAACAAGGCTAGTAAGATAAGGGAAGAACAGATAAAGGCGTTTGATGAAAAGAAAGAGGATACGGAAGAAAGGAAAAATTTATCGAGAGTAACTGCACTTGATGAAAAAGAAAACGTTCTCGAAAAATACGAGGGCGGTATTATCCACGTTGGAGATACCGATTTTGACGTATCCGAGGCTGAATACATATACGGAGAAATGTTTGATTTAGATCCTATTCCGATGAGAAATCTGGACAAGCCTTTACGTCACGTTGTAATTATGGGAGAGGTTTTCCATAAGGACGTAAAGGAGAACAGAAACGGCGATAAGATAATATTTGAATTTGCGATGACCGACAACGATTCTTCGATATTTTGTAAGATGGTGTTTGAGTCTCACGAAGCGCAGATAGCCGACGAGGTTAATCCGGGAGACGTACTTGCGGTAAGAGGAAACGTAAGGTTTGATAAATTTGCAAACGAGCTCGTTATGAACGTTCTCGATATAGCGAAGATAAAAAAGATAGCAAGAAAAGATGAATGTGAAGAAAAGAGAGTAGAACTCCATTTACATACATGTATGTCTTCAATGGACGCGATAATAGCGCCCGAAGATGCGATAAAGACCGCGCAGAAGTGGGGACATAAGGCTATAGCGATAACCGACCACGGAAATGTACAGGCGTTTCCGAGGGCTATGTACGCGTCGGAAAAGACGGGTATGAAGGTTATATACGGAATGGAAGCGTATTTTGTAGACGATACGGCTCGTGTTGTATACGGAGACAAGAATGCAGATTTTACCGAGGATGAGTTTTGTATTTTTGACATAGAAACGACGGGACTTTCGGCTCAAAACTGTAAGATAACGGAAATAGGTGCCGTTATATTTAAGAACGGAGAGATAACAGACGTGTTCAGCACGTACGTTGATCCCGAATGTCATATTCCTGAACAGATAACGGAGCTGACGGGAATAACAGACGAAATGGTAAAGGGAGCGCCTAAGGCCGATGAGGCAGTAAAGAACTTCCTTGAATTTGCTTCGGACAGAGTGCTTATAGCTCATAACGCATCTTTTGATATCGGTTTTATAAAGAAGGCGTGTGAGGATCACAAGATACATTTTAAGCCGACGTATATAGATACGGTGGCTTTGTCAAGGTTTATTAACCCCGAGCTTAAGAAACATAAGCTCAATATATTAGCTGAACATTATAATTTAGGTGATTTTGGGCATCACAGAGCTTTTAATGATGCGGAAATGCTGGGTAAGATATTCGGTGTTATGTGTCAGAAGTTAAAAAAAGAGGGCGCCAAAAACATAGAAGAGATGGGAAGGATCATGGGAGAAAAGGCGGATCCGCTGAAACTCCGTCCTTACCACATGATACTTTTAGCAAAGAATAACGTTGGATTAAAGAACTTGTATAAGATAGTTTCTAAAGGATATTTAGACTATTTTTACAGAAATCCGAGATTGCCAAAGACGGTACTAAACGAGTTAAGAGAGGGCTTGATAGTAGGCTCAGCTTGTGAGGCGGGAGAGTTGTTTTCAGCCATAATTGCAGGTAAGCCGATGAACGAGCTTATACGTATTGCGAAATACTACGACTATCTTGAGATACAGCCGTTGTCAAATAACCGTTTTATGATAGACAAAGGTTTAGCTCCCGATGAAGAGGCGTTGCGTAATTTTAACCGAAAGGTAATAGAGATAGGCAGAAAGGCAGACAGACCGGTCGTTGCGACGTGTGACGCGCACTTTATGGAGAAGCGCGATGAAATACACAGAAAAATGCTCCAGTTTGACCGAGGTTTCCCCGATGAAGGCAACTCTGAACTGTATTTCAGAACGACTGATGAAATGCTCAAGGAGTTTTCGTATTTGGGAGAAGAGGTTGCAAGAGAAGTTGTAATCGTTAACCCGAACAAGATAAATGATGAAATAGAACAGATAAGACCTATACCGACGGGATTTTATCCGCCGAGCATTCCGGGATGTGAAGAAGAACTTCAGGAGATGTGTTGGAAGAGAGCGAAGGAATGGTACGGAGATCCTATTCCCGAGCTTGTAAAGAACAGACTTGAAAGGGAACTTAACCCTATAATAGGTAACGGCTTTGCGATTATGTATATAATAGCGCAAAAGCTGATAGCGAACAGTGAAGCGCAAGGCTATCTTGTAGGCTCGAGAGGTTCGGTAGGTTCGTCATTTGCGGCGACAATGTGCGGGGTTACGGAAGTTAACCCTCTGCCACCCCATTACAGATGTCCGAAGTGTAAATACAGCCATTTTTACACCGACGGTTCGGTAGCATCGGGCTTTGACCTGCCCGATAAAGACTGCCCCAATTGCGGTACGAATATGATACATGACGGGCACGATATTCCGTTTGAGACATTCTTGGGATTTAAGGGAGAAAAGACACCTGATATTGACCTGAACTTTTCAGGCGACGTACAGGCAGATGCACATAAATATACCGAAAAACTGTTTGGAGAAGAAAACGTATTCAGAGCAGGAACTCTGGGCACACTTGCCGACAAGAAGGCGTTTATGCTTGTAAATAAATACCTTGAAAGCAAGGGCGTATCTGTAAACAGAGCCGAACTTCAGAGGCTTATAAATAAGTGTCTCGGAGTAAAGCTGACAACAGGACAGCATCCGGGCGGAGTAATAGTAATACCGCACGAATATGATATTTACGATTTTTCTCCCGTACAACATCCTGCAGATGATAGAAACAGTACTGTAATAACGACTCACTTTGAGTTCAGTCATCTACACGATACGATATTGAAGCTCGATATATTAGGACACGATGTACCTACAAAGTATAAGATGCTTGAAAATTATTCGGGAATAAACATACTTGACGTACCGATGAACGACCAAAAGGTAATGTCACTGTTTACGTCAACAAAGGCGTTAGGCGTTACCGAAGAAGATATAGGAAGTCCTACGGGAACGTTTGGATTGCCCGAGTTTGGAACAGCGTTTACAAGACAGATGCTCGTTGATACACAGCCGAAATATTTTTCGGACTTACTTCAGATATCGGGATTATCGCACGGAACAGACGTATGGTTGGGAAATGCGAAAGATCTGATAAAGGCAGGTATATGTACCATTTCGGAATGTGTTGGAACGCGTGACAACATCATGGTATATTTGCAACATAAGGGGCTTGATAACAGCGATGCTTTTAACATAATGGAAAACGTGCGTAAGAAGAACAAGAACTTAACGCCCGAAATGGAAGCAAAGATGCGAGAACACAACGTACCCGAATGGTATATAGACTCGTGTAAGAAGATAAAATATATGTTCCCGAAAGCGCATGCTGCGGCATACGTTATGTCGGCGATAAGACTTGGTTGGTATAAGGTGTATCAGCCCGTAGCATTTTACGCCGCATACTTTACGGCTGCTCCCGACGGTTTTGACGGAGAGACCGTAATGGGAGGCAGAGCTAAAGTTAAGCAGTTAATGGAACTTATAAACGAAAAAGGACGAGAGGCATCGGCAACCGAAAAAGATACTTATACCGCTATGCAGATAGTAAACGAATGTTTTGCGAGGGGGATAAAGTTTTTACCGGTAAACCTGTATAAATCGGATGCCAAGGCGTTCTTGCCTGAGGACGGCAAGATAAGAATACCTTTTGCTTGTTTAGCAGGACTGGGAGAATCGGTTGCGCAGAACATAGTAAAGGCAAGGGAAGAGAATCCTTTGTCGGTAGAAGAACTTGCAGAGAGAGCAAAACTGTCAAAGAAGATAGTTGAGCTTTTGAGAGATAACGGAGTGCTTGAAGGGCTTCCGGAAACAAATCAGATATCGTTTTTCTGATAATTAATACAAACAAGGTAAGAGTATGGCAATATCTGCAAAGAAATTAAGAGCACAGTTGGCGTTTTTAAAACCTATCGTTGGCAGCTTTTCTTTAAAGACGATAAGAAAAGGGCAAGACAAGATAGGGGAACTTATGTCAACAAAACATAAGAATATGTGTTATGAAAAAGCACATGAATTTGGTAATTTCAACGCAAGTTGGATTATACCGAAAGACGAGAGACGTTCAGGGGTAATACTGTACCTTCACGGCGGCGGATATACGTGCGGCGAAATTGAGTACGCAAAGGGTTTCGGCTCTATGTTGGCTGTGAAAATGGGGGTAAGAGTATTCTGTGCGGCATATAGATTAGCACCCGAGAATATGTACCCTGCGGCTCTTGATGATGCTTTAGAGGCATATAAATATTTGATTGATAAAGGGTATTCACCCGACCGAATAACCTTATGCGGTGAAAGTGCGGGTGGAGGACTTTGTTATGCCCTCTGCTTAAGGTTAAAGGACGTGGGATTGCCTTTGCCGTGTTCAATAATTGCCATATCTCCCTGGACTGATTTGACTTTGTCGGGAGACTCATACGAAACAAATAAAGATGTTGATCCGACAATGACGAAAGAACTTTTAAAGTTTTTTGCAGACAGTTATACAGAGGATAAAAGAGATCCTTTTGTTTCACCTGTTTTTGGAGATTTATCGGATATGCCGCCGTCGCTTATATATGTAGGCGGAGACGAGATAATGCTTGATGATGCGAAAAATTTAAATAATAAGTTGTTGGAAAAAGGTTGCTTTTCAAGGCTTTATGTAACACCTGAAAGGTGGCACGGATACCTTCTTTACGGACTGGAAGAGGATAAGAAGGACTTTGCTTATATAAATAAATTTTTAAACAAATATATGTCAAATGAAAACAAGCTTCGTTGGTTAAAACTTGACAATGCCGCAAAGATCTATCCTGCGGCAAGAAGACAAAGCTGGAGTAATGTTTTTCGTGTTTCGGCAACGTTAAAAGAGGACGTAGACAGAGAAGTTCTGTCTAGTGCGTTAGACGTTACTTTAAGAAGATTTCCTTCTATTGCGGTAAAACTAAAGAGGGGAGTGTTTTGGTACTATCTTGAACAGATCGACCACCTTCCCGAAATAATGGAAGAAAGCAGCTATCCCTTAACTCAAATGAAAAACAAAGAGATGGCGCACTGTGCTTTCAGAGTAATTGCATACAAGAAGAGAATAGCAGTAGAGTTGTTTCATTCGTTAACCGACGGTACGGGGGCACTGGTATTTTTGAAGAGCTTGACAGCGGAATATATACAGCAAAAATACGGAGAACACATACCTGCAGAGAACGGTGTTTTGGGCAGACTTGAAGAACCGTCGAATGCAGAACTTGAAGATAGTTTTCAAAAATATTCGGGCAGAATGACTGCAAACCGAAGTGAAAAGACTGCATGGAGGATAAAAGGAACTCCGGAGACGGCGGGATTTCTAAATTTGACTTGTTTTGAGATGCCTGTAAAGGAAGTTCTTGAAAAGGCTCACGAATATAACGTAAGTTTAACGACGTATTTATGCGCGGTTATGATGATGGCGTTACAGTTGATGCAAAAGGAAAAGGTGAGGATCAGAAAAAAGAGGGAGCCTATAAAGGTTCTTATTCCCGTAAATTTAAGAAATCTGTTTCCGAGCAAGACTTTGAGAAATTTTGCTTTGTATACGACACCCGAAATACTGACGAAACTCGGGGAATACTCATTTGAAGAGATATGTTCGGTAATCGTACATTGTATGGGTGCTGAAATAACAAGAAAACAGATGAGTATGAAGATAGCCGCAAACGTAAACAGTGAAAGACTTATGGCTGTCAGGGTTATGCCTTTGTTTTTAAAGGATATAGTTATGAGAGCGATATTTGACGCTGTGGGCGAGAGAAAATCGTGCTTAAGTCTATCAAATTTAGGTAATGTGAAATTACCTGAAAATATGGGCAAATACATTGAAAGAATGGATTTTATATTGGGAGTACAGGCATCGGCGCCGTATAATTGCGGAGTGATAACATACGGGGAAAAGATGTATGTAAACTTTATCAGAAATATAAAAGAGCCGGAGCTTGAATATTATTTTCACAAGGTGCTGCAGGATATGGGAATTGAAGCTACGGTGCAGACGAACAGAGGAGAAGAATAATGTATTGTATAAGATGCGGTGTGAAGTTGGCTGACACAGAAAAGGTATGTCCTCTGTGTGAAACGACGGTATATCACCCTGAAATAGAACTGAAAGAGGGAGAGTCTCTGTATCCTAGGAACAGACTTCCAATTACAAGGAAAAAGACATATATACCAGAATTTATAGTAACATTTATGGTGGTGTTATCTGTATTTATAGTACTCCTATGTGACTTGCAGATATTTAACGCAGTGACGTGGTCGGGATATGTTGTAGGTGGACTAATATTAGGGTACGTATCGTTGGTATTGCCGTCGTGGTTTAAAAGACCAAATCCTGTAATATTTGTACCGATAGATTTTGTGGTTTTGGGAGCATACTTGTTATATATAGACTTATATACGGGAGGCGGCTGGTTTTTAAGTTTTGTATTTCCTCTGGTGTGTGGGTTAGGGGTAATGATTACTGCGCTTGTAGTGTTGCTCAGATACATAAAACACGGAAGATTGTACATATTCGGCGGTTTCTTTGTGATTCTAGGCGTATATATGTTACCGATTGAATATTTGGCGAATATAACGTTTGAGATAGAAAAGTTTTTAGGGTGGTCTTTATATCCGATGGTAAGTCTTGTTATGCTGGGCGGATTGTTGATATTTTTAGGAATATACAGACCGGCAAGAGAGTATCTGGAAAGAAAATTTTACATATAAAGATGGGATAAAAAAACTCCGACAGAGTATTCTGTCGGAGTTTGTGTTTTATTTACATATTCAGATAGATCAGTGAGCCATTTCGTATGCAATTTCGTAGAGTTTACGCATATCTTCGTTTCTCTTATTGCAGTAAGCTTTCATTTCTGCAACCTGTTCTTCTGTAAACATATCAAGGTCGCCCTCTTTAAGAGTGCCCTTATACATACGGTCAAGTTTCAAAGCATAACCGATTTCAGTAGAGATAAGTTTGCCGTCACGCATACCTACAACGAGGTCGCTCTTACCTTCGAGAAGGAGACGAACAGCTTCGCTGCCCATTTGTGTTGCGATACATCTGTCGCGCATTGTGGGGTCACCGCCGCGAAGAACGTGAGCAAGTCTTACGAACTTAGTTTCGATACCTGTTTTTTCTTCAAATCTTTTAGCAAACTTTTCAGAGTAGAGCTTATCGCCAACTTTAGCAGGAACGCCTTCAGCGATACATACGATAAAGTTTCTCTTGTTATTTTTCTTAGCTTCCAAAACTTGAGCAATAACCTTATCTTCGTCAAACTCAACTTCGTTTATAACGATTGCAGAAGCACCGGTTGCAATACCGGCTTCAAGAGCAACCCAACCTGCATTTCTTCCCATGATTTCAACAACGTTACAACGTGCGTGAGATTCGCAAGTGTCACGGAGACGGTCGATCATTTCAACAGCAGTGTTAACGGCTGTGTCAAAACCGATAGAGTATTCGGTAGATGTAATATCGTTATCGATAGTACCAGGGATACCGATCGTGGGAATACCTCTTACAGAAAGGTCGGTAGCACCTCTGAAAGTGCCGTCGCCTCCGATGGCGATAATACCGTCGATTTCATTTTCGCGGCAAGTCTGAATAGCTTTTTGCATACCTTCTTCTTCTTTGAACTCGATGCAACGGTTAGAATAAAGAGAGGTACCGCCTCTTGAAATGATGTTGGAAACATCTCTGGGAGTGAAGCGTTTGAGCTGGGGGTGAACAAGACCTTTGTAGCCTTCGTAGATACCCATAACTTCAACGCCTTTGTCGAGTGCGGCTCTTGTAACTGCTCTGAGAGCAGCATTCATACCCGGAGCATCACCACCGGAAGTGAGAACGCCGATTCTTCTGAATTTTTTTGTCATAACCTTAAATCCCCTTAATTTATATACGCTTTATTTTACACAAAATTTATATATTTTCTCAATTAACTATTCTAATATAAATCATAAAAAAAATCAATATATTTTAAACGATTTTATTGTAATTTTTAATATTTTTTACAAAAAACGTAAAAAAACTTATTTTTCTCCCAAAAACATGGGCATAAGCTGTTTGCCTGAAACTGCACTTTCCAAAGTTTCGGGGAGAAGATCAAATTTTGCTATGAGAGAGAACGGTTTATTTTTCGGATCATCTTGTACGAGTGGGACGAAGAAAACGTTTTTTCTTAATGTAAGTTTACCGATATTTACAAGGTTAGCCGACAAACCGTCGTTAGTTGCGAGGGCGATTATGAGCGGTTTGTTATTTCTCATATGAGCTTTTGCTGCCATGGTAACTGCTGAATCGGTAATACCGTTAGCTATTTTAGAGAGCGTATTACCGGTGCAAGGGCAGATTATCATAGCGTCGGGTTTGAGTGAAGGACCGATAGGTTCGGCGTCTTTAACGGTATGTATAACCGTTTTGCCGCATATTTCTTCAAACTTTGATATGTGCGACGAAGCTTTGCCGAATCTGGTATCGGTGGAATAGGTCATTTCGCTCATAACGGGTATAAATTCAAAACCGCTGTGACTCATAGCTTCAAGAATGTCAAAAGAGTGAGAGAGGGTACAAAAGGACCCACACATAGCATAGCAAATCATTGAAACACCTCCGACATTTTTGACAGAACGGTATCTGAAATAATATTTCCGGCAGTTTCGGGAGCGACTTTTCCGGGAAGTGAGTGAGCAAAGATAACCTTTCTGTTTTTTTGTTTGGCATAATCAAGTTCAACGCCGCCCGGAGAAGAAGCCAGATCAATAATTATAGCATCGCTTGTCATATTATCTATGACTTTGCGATTTATTACAACGTCAGGTACGGTGTTAAAGATGATATTCAGATCAGACACATGTTTTTCCATTTGAGAAATATTGAGTGAAGTATATCCTTCGACTTCAGCCCAAGCCAGAGAGCTTTCGCTTCTGGAAAATACTTTAACGTCGGCGCCAAGGCTTTTTAGTGATTTAGAAAGAACTCTGC
Organism: Eubacteriales bacterium; assembly: GCA_045126815.1. Classification (GTDB taxonomy): domain Bacteria; phylum Bacillota; class Clostridia; order Oscillospirales; family CAG-272; genus RGIG1995. The sequence goes on along the minus strand of JBGVPD010000033.1, from coordinate 3,945 downwards.
CGATTCTGCCGTAACCCGTTATTGCGCATTTCGAACCGAAGATCGTGGTTTTCAAATTGTTCATCGCAATTGAGATAGCGCCTTCAGCGGTAGGAACGGCGTTTAAAACAGTTAGCTTTTCCGATGAGTAGTAGTCGTACGGAATACAGTTTTTCTGGGTAATTTTTTTGACAAAATCATCCGTAAACTTACCGCCTGCGACTATCTGACCGACAGAGAGGGCAGAAACAAGTTCATCAAGCTTTATATCCGTGTTGCTTAACGGACAGTTTATTCTTATTCCGTCAGTAGAAAAAGGCAAGGGCAGAAGAATGAGTTTTGCATTGGAAACGGCGTATTTAAGATAATCAGCGTTTTTTGCAGACAAAACTTCTTCGCCGAGGCCGAATACGATTACGTTATATCCTTTTTTGCACATTGAGCGTACTGCATAGATCTGACGCATATCGCCGCCGAGTACGCAAATTTTAATATCATTAATAGTGAACATCTCCTTTCGAGAATGTTATAAAACCCTTTGTTTTTGATTTCTTAGTAATAGTAAAAAACTATTTTGTTATACAGGCAAAAGCTATGCCTTATTACATTTTATGAAGAGCGTTTTATATTGACAATATAATATAAAATTGTTATAATAAAATATAATAAACTAATATGGGATAATGTTGCATTTAAAAGGGAAAACGAGAAAAAAATGAAGGATAAGATAATAAATATAAAGCAAGAAGAAATAGAAAAACAGTATGCTTTTATGCGAGAGGTAAAGGAAAGAAATGACGCTTTCTTTGCTGAAAAAGGGCGAATGCCTAAAGTGTATGTGTTGACGTTCGGCTGTCAGCAGAATGAAGCTGACAGTGAATACATAGCAGGTATGGCTGTTGAGATGGGGTATGAAAAGACCGAGGTTGCCGAGGAGGCAGACCTTATAGTGATAAACACGTGTGCCGTAAGAGAACACGCCGAGCTTAAGGCTTTGTCGATAACGGGACAGTTTAAGCATTTAAAGAAGCAGAACAAGGATCTGAAGATCGGTATCTGCGGCTGTATGGTAACCCAACAGCACCGTATGGATGATATAAAAAACAAATATCCTTACGTTAATTTTCTTTTTGGAACGAATATGCTTTGGCGTTTCCCCGAGATACTGAACGATGCTTTTTGCAGTAAGAAAAGGTTGTTTTATTTTGATGACGAAGCATCGAACGTGTGGGAAGGGCTTCCTGTTAAGAGAGAGAGCGATTTTAAGGCTTGGATAAGCGTAATGTACGGTTGCAATAACTTTTGTTCGTATTGCGTAGTACCGTTTGTCAGGGGCAGAGAGAGAAGCAGAAGACCTGAAGAAATATTAAAACAGATAAAAGAACTTGCACAAAAAGGGTATAAGGAATTTACGCTTTTGGGGCAAAACGTAAACAGTTACGGAAAGGATCTGGATATTGACTATGATTTTTCCGACCTGCTTACTGATATATGTAAGATAGAGGGCGATTTTTGGGTAAGATTTATGACGAGTCACCCAAAGGACGCATCAAAGAAGCTTATAGATACGATGGCGAGGGAAGAGAAAATAGTAAAACACCTCCACTTGCCGTTTCAGGCGGGTAACGACAGAGTGTTAAAGGTGATGAACAGAAAATACACGTCACAAGGATATTTTGAACTTATATCGTATGCAAAGGAAAAGATAAAGAATATCGGATTAACGAGTGACGTAATAGTAGGTTTCCCGACGGAGACCGATGAAGAATTTGAAGATACTTTGGAGATGCTGAGAAAGGTGGAATTTGACTCGGTGTATTCTTTTATTTATTCACCGAGAAAGGATACTGTAGCGGCATCAATGGAAGGGCAGATTCCCGATAAGGTAAAGAAGACGAGATTTGCAAAACTTCTTGAAGTACAAAACGGCATAACAAAGGACTTGAATAGCGAGTATGTCGGAAAGGTTATAAAGATACTTGTTGAGGGTAAAAGTAAGACCGACGAAGATAAATATACGGGCAGAAACGAAAAGAACCGTCTCGTGCATATAGACGGATGTGACTGTTTGATAGGCAAGTTTGTAAACGTGAGAATAGACCGTGCAGATACGTTTGCCATGTACGGTACAGTAATTGATGATTGAGAGGACAGAAAAATGGGTGTAACACCTATGATGCAGCAATACCTTGACATAAAAGAAAAGAACAAGGATTGCATAATATTTTTCAGACTCGGCGATTTTTACGAGATGTTTTTTGACGATGCAGTTCTTGTATCCCGTGAGCTTGAATTGACTTTAACGGGCAGAGACTGCGGAGAGGGGCAAAGAGCGCCCATGTGCGGAGTACCGTATCACGCAGTTGAGACGTATCTCGGCAGACTTGTTGCAAAGGGATATAAGGTAGCAATATGCGAACAGACAGAGGATCCGTCGCAGGCGAAAGATATAGTAAGAAGAGAGATCGTAAGAATAGTGACACCGGGAACGGTTATTGAGAGTGAGCTTCTTGTTGAGAACAAGAATAACTATCTTTGCTCTGTATATTTTGGTAATAATACCGTAGGTGTAACGTTTGCCGACATATCAACGGGGGATATTTCATCAACAGAAATATCGGGCGAACAGTATATGGAGAGACTTCTCAATGAAATAGCGACTTATTCGCCTCGTGAGCTTATGATAAACGTAGGCAAGGAAAGCTGTCCTATATTATACAATTACGCGAAGGAAAGGCTTAACGCTTTTGTAAACGAAAAACAGAGTTTGAGATATGAAGTATCGTACGCAAAGGGCGTTTTGATAAAGCAGTTCGGCAAACTTCCGCTTGATAACGGCGAACCGATATCGGAGTCATTGATTTGTTCGTCGGGAGCATTACTTGACTATATTGCCGAAACGCAGAGGACGGATACTTCATACATAAAAGATCTTAAGATATACCGTTCGGGACAATATCTTGAAATTGATTTAAATACGAGAAGAAACCTTGAATTGACCGAGACTATGCGTTCAAAAGAGAAGAGGGGCAGTCTTTTGTGGGTGCTTGACAAGACCAAGAGCTCACCGGGAGCCAGACTTATGAGAAAATGGGTTGAGACACCTCTTGTAAATACGCATTATATAATTCGCAGACAGAAGGCAGTAGCAGAATTATATGCAGATTATTTCAAGCGTGAAGAACTTTTTGAATGTATGAGAAACGTTCTTGACCTTGAAAGACTTATGACGAAGGTAGTCTACGGAAGTGCCGGCGGAAAGGATCTAAAGTCAATATCTTCAACTTTGGCTGTAATACCGCAGGTAAAGGAATTGTTGGCTGATTTCACGAGCGACGAATTAAAGGAACTTCACGATTCGCTTGATGAATTGACCGATATATATACTCTTATAGAAGAGGCGATAGTTGAAGACCCCCCGTTTTCTATAAGAGAGGGCGGTATTATTAAAAAGGGATATAACGAAGAGGTCGACCGACTTAACGACGTTATAGCCAACGGCAAGGATTATATCAGAAAGCTTGAAGAGAGCGAAAAAGAAAAGACGGGAATAAAGAAATTACGTATTGGATACAACAGAGTATTTGGATACTATATTGAGGTGTTAAAGTCTAATACCGAACCTATTCCCGATTCTTACGTAAGAAAACAGACACTTTCGAATTGTGAAAGATATATAACTCAAGAACTAAAAGAGCTTGAGTCAACGATACTCGGCGCATCTGACAGAATAGCGGGAATAGAATACGAAATATTTCAGAGGATCAGAGAGAGAATAGCTTCACAGGCAGAGAGAGTACAAAAGACGGCATACAAACTTGCGCTTGTAGACGTTTATGCAAGTTTGGCTGACGTGGCAGTAAAGAATAACTACGTGTGTCCTGAGGTCGATTACAGCGACGTAATTGATATAAAGGACGGACGCCATCCCGTTGTTGAGATGTTTGTAAGGGACAGTTATTTTGT
>JBGVPD010000032.1:0-31191 GCA_045126815.1 Eubacteriales bacterium | reverse complement strand
CGGATATGTAGAAGCAAAAAATATCAAGATCGGTAATGCCGGCACTCTTGCTCTTAAATATCAGTTGAATATCGTTGCAACAGGCGAAGTTTCCGAACTTGCTAACGTTATCGATGTTTACTATGCAGAGGGCGAATATACACTTGCAGACAGAAATATGTCTGAACTTACCCGTATTGGTACTTTAAAAGAAGTTTTGGCTGCAATTAGCAAAACTGCTTCCGGTGACCTTGTTGCCGGTGAAAGCGACACTGTTACTCTTGCTCTTAAGATGCAGGAAACTGCTGGCAACGAGTATCAGGATCTTTCTATCGGTTCTGAATTTGCTGTTCAGCTTCTTGCTACTCAGCTTACTTTTGAAGATGACAGCTTTGATAATCAGTATGATGAGGCCGCTACTTGGGTAGGCACCATCCCCGCATCCCTTGAGGATACTACCCTTGTTATTAAACCTACTTCTGGAGAACAAACCGGTACTATTACTGTAAACTCTCCCGAAGATCTTGTTTATCTGAACAATCTGGCTAAAGAGTGGGTTTCTCTCTATTCTAATGGTCAAGGCACCAATGTTGGCAACTACCGTGAAAACGTAGGCGGCAAGGGTACCGCTTATTACTACCATTGGTCATGGACTATCGAGCTTGCAGCAAATCTTGATATGAACAATATTCCTATGGATTCTGTTGATATCTCCTATTGGGACAACTTTAAAGGAAACGGCCACACCATTTTCAACATTGTTCTGAAGGATGGCCAAGACGGTCTGTTTATTAACGGTGCTAAGGCAGTCAATGATCTGACCGTAAAGAATATTACCGTCAATGCTCCTGCGGAGAACACCGTCGGTGCAGTTTCCGGCAACGGTGCAATGACCAACGTTCACGTTGAGAACGCTACTGTAATCGGCGGCAAGTATGTCGGCGGTATTTGCGGTAAGGGTAGCAGCTTTGTCAACTGCTCCATCAAGAACTCTACTGTTACCGGTACCGACAAGACCGTAGGCGGTTTGGTTGGTTACTCCGTTGGTGATCCCGATGCGGCTACCGTTACCGGCAACCTCGTTGAGAATGTCACCGTAACAGGTGCATACAACGTTGGTGGTCTGCTGGGTCAGTCTCAGACCGAAACTGTTGAGAACAACACCGTTAAGAATGTGGCTCTAATGAGCACTTCGAAGCTTCCTGCTGATGCATCCTCTAACGAGGTTCTTGCCGATGAACTTGCTGCACGTAGCGCATTTGCAAATACCACCATCGGCATCAACACCGTTGAGAACGTAACTATAACTACGGTAACGGGCGTTAAAACTGCTGATGAACTCACTAATGCATTTGCGAACCTGAAAGCAGGAGAAACCATTTACATTCTTAATGATATTGATATGACCGGCAAAACTCTTGCCGCTGTTACCGGCAACAAAGGCTTTACTATGCTCGGTAACGGTCATACCATCAAAAATTTGAATAGCACCCAACAGGCATTGTTTGTTGCTCATAGTGGTTCTGCCGCTTACACCTTTGAAGATGTAGTTTTGGAAAACTGCTCCGTGAATAGCACAACTAACTACGGTGCGTTATTCGTGGGAAATGGCGATACCAGCGATGCTATTACTATCAAAAACTGCGTAGTTAAAAACTGCACTGTAAATAGTGCAAAGTATGCAGCAGCACTCGTTGGTTATACTGCTGGCTGGAATAAAGTAAATGACGGCCCTGTTTACAGTGATATCCTTATTGAGAATTGTTCTGTAATCGGTGGTTCCATTACCGGTGGCGGATCTGTTGGTGCTGCAATTGCTCATGCAGGCGGCAACGATGATACCACCAATACGATTATCGGTTTGAAGGTCGACGGCGTTGCTATCAACGGCGAAGATGCTGCACACACCGGTATTGTAATTGGTACTGCCGGCGTTGGTGATACGATTATCAACGGAACGGTTTATAACAACGTAACTGGAAATTATAATACCACAACCGTTCTCTATGGTCGTTTTGTTCCTAATAGTACCGGAACGTTGACCATTGATGGTATTGCAAAATAATCGATTAAATTTCCAAAAAAAACAAAGTCCGTCCTATCCCTTCTTGTGGGGGATAGGCGGCAATCAAAGGGCACAACTTGAATTAATAAATAATAGTGAAGAAGCAAGAAGTTGTGTCTTTTAATTGCTGATTAGCAAAATTTATACAAGGAGGTAAAAATGTTGGGTAAGATTAAAATTAAAGTGTTTGTAGTTGCGTTTGTGGCTGTAATTTTGACTTTTTTGAGCCAAGATACAATTGCATATTATCAGAGCGTCGGGAAAGCAACCAGCGTTATAACCTCCGGAAACATTCAGTTTATTATTCACGAAACAACAGAACAGGGTACAGAGTTTCCTAAGGATGGGGTATATATTGTTCCGGGAGATGTTGTTTCAAAAAAGGTTAGTATAGAAAGCGATTGTGAGCATCCGTTTTATTTGCGAGTAAAAATGGTATACGGAGTAGACTCACAGGAGCTTTCCGTAGATGAGTGTTTTAAACTTAATGTCAATAATGAATATTGGGAATTTTATGACGGTTGGTATTACTATAAGGGGATTGTAAACCCGAAAGAAACGACACCCTATGTATTTTCGAACGTAGAACTTGTTGGCTCAAAGATTGACAACAAATATCTTGGAAAGACCTTGACATTGACAGTAAATGCCCAAGCGGTTCAGAGTGAAAACAATCCGATTACAGACGGCAACACATATACCGCTTCAGGTTGGCCAAAGGAATAGTGAGGTTGTATAGATGAAGAAGATTTTAACAATGTTTGTTGTTTTTCTAATAGCTTTTTCTTCGATAGGCTCTGTATACGCTTTAGACGGCAAAGTGGTTTATGACGGTAAGGCACAACAGTTTATTTTTGAACCCGGCAGCAATAATTCGCTTACTGATCTTTTTTCGAATTTTAAGGGAGTTATGCCCGGAGATTATTTAACTCAAAAAATTGCAGTTAAAAACGAAGCTTCTAATAACGTTAAAGTGAAAATATATATTCGCTCTCTCGGAGCACACGAAGATTCTAACGAATTTCTTTCCCAACTCACTCTTAAAGTAAGAAAGAGTGAAGATAATGAAATGGCTTATATGTTTAATGCAACAGCTAATGAAATGGCGCAATTATCCGAATGGGTGTGTCTTGGTACTCTCTATTCGGGCGGTGAGGTTAATTTGGATGTTACGTTAAACGTGCCTTTGGAGTTGGACAATGAGTTCCAAAACAAAATAGGTTATATTGATTGGGAGTTCAAAATCGAAGAGTATCCCATTGAACCTGAAGATCCCAAACCGCCGCAGACAGGCGATGATTTCAATTATGGGTTATGGGTTACTGTTATGGTCTGTTCGTTATTTTTGATTATTATTCTTTTGGTATGGCGTAAAAAGGATAAGGAAGAGGAAGAGGACGCCGTGAAACGCTGAACAAGGAGGAATGAGGCGTGAAAAAATATGCAAAAAATAAACCGTATAAAAAAATAGCAGTAGTAATTAGTTTTTTTGCCCTCATTGTTTGGATCGCTCTCGGTACAGGGGCATCCTTGGCGTGGTTTTCCGACAGTTCTCCTGAAATAAACAATATTTTCCATTTCGGGGATTTTGAGCTTGAGGTATCTCACCGTCTTACAGACGGAACATGGGAGAAAGTGGACAGTAAAACAAAAATTTTTAATCAAAACGCTTTGTATGAACCGGGATATGTGCAGGTTGTATATCTAAAGGTAGAAAACAAGGGTGACGTTGATTTTCAGTTTAACACTGCAGTTGCATTAACGGGATATACTACGGCAAACAATGTTTATTCGGAAGAATTTAATTTGCAGGATTATCTGAAATTTGGACTTGTTACTGCTGATAACGAAGCGGATATGAAAAATAATATACCCGATCGACAAAAGGCGAAAGAAATAGCCACGATGAAGCTCAGCAATTATGAAACTGAAAACGCAGTGTTACAGGCAGGAGAAACTTCTTATATTGCGTTGATTGTTCGTATGCCCGAAGAGGTTGGTAACGTAGCAAATTATCGTGGAGAAAAAATACCCGAGGTAAATCTTGGAATTATAGTTAAGGCAGAACAAATAAAAGACTAACAATTAATAAACAATTTTTTTGAAAGGAGATGAGATTGTGAGAAAAGTTTATGACGAGTTTTTTCGTATTCAGCAGCACGAAAAGATAGGCGAAAAAGTAATAGTTGTGCGAATGATTTTGACTGTGATTAGCATAGTTACATGCTTGATAATGATGAGTCTTACAGCTTTTGCTTATTTTTCTTGCAACGTTACCTCCGATTCAAATAGAATTAATACTGCTAATTTTGAAACTAAGGTGTCGATCAATGTTACAAGTTCAAATGGTGAATCCGTTACGGTGAATACAAGTAATTATAAATTTCACTGGGCAGAACTTAAGGCTAATACGAAGTATTTTATTACATTACAACACGCAGAAAAAAGCACTGCAAAGACAGGTTTTGTAATTATAACCGCTGATAAATGTGATAACAAATACCATACACAACAGCTTGGAAAAGATGGTAATGGTAATACAGAAATAATTAGTTTTACAATTACTCCCGATAATAATACAAAGATTACTTTCGTTTCTCATTGGGGGACTTCGTCTTGTTATGATGCGTATAAATACAAAGGCGAAAATGAAGAGTTGTATATTACTCAAGGGGAAAATGTTGAGTTGGCAGTTAAGGTTGATTCAAATTCGGGAAAAGATGAAGATGATGAACAAGTTATTGAAACTACAGAGCAGACTGTTGAAACAACAGAACCTTTAACTCCTGAAATAACGGTGCCCGAAACAACGGAGAAATCTCCTGAAACAGATGAAACGACAGTGCCTGAAACGACGGGGAAAGATGAGCCTGTTGAAACAACAAGACCATTAACTCCTGAAACGACGGTGCCCGAAACAACGGCAAAAACACCCGAAACAGAGGAAATGACAACTTCTGTTGAAACGACAGTATCCGCTCCAACGGGCGAAGATAAAATATTGTTATAGTTTTATAGAAAAAATACTGTTTTTGGGTTTTCACAATTTAATTTGATGTCGAAAAAAGTCAAATTACAACGGACTATTGGATTTATTAATATGAGCGAGAATAATAAAATGAATAAAATGCATATTCCAACAACTGATGTAGGCGAAATACATACCAAAAAATACGAAGAGTGTGTTTTGTGTGGCGAAATTACGAATATACCTATTGATATGCCCATTTATATGAGATGTAATTTCGTTATAGGTTGCGGACAACTGTGTACAAGGTGTAGTCACACGTTAATGCGCAGAACAACAAAAGAGTTTGAAAGAAAATATAAAAATAAGTGACGCGTGTTGCAAACTTGTACTCGTTTGTGGAGTATATAAAAACTCGGTATTGTCTTTGATAAAAAATCAAGGAAGATAATACCGAGTTCTTTAATGTCTAGTCACATTTGTTGTCTGAATGAGATGATCGTTAGATTAAATATTCAATTTTGTTATAAAACTTTTTGTTTCTAATAGTAGTTGATATCAAAGGACTGTTTTTACAGTCCTTTTTCTATTATTGTATTTGATTTGAGTGACTCTTTGACATCAATAATTCTTTGGTTTGACGAGCCTCTGAATTTAAGGCTGATGTCTTTTAAACTTTCAACAAATTCACCGTCAACGAGAACGTCTATCATATTCAGCATCTCAAGAGTGTTTTCAGTAAACGCTCTTGATTCTTTTTGTCCCGACAGTTCTTCGTAAGTATAACCCGAATAACACCAGACGTTTTTGTTTGGTAACTCTAATTTTATTCTCTTCAGCAGCCCGACAAGTGTGGGTTGGTTTTGTGGTTCAAAGGGTTCGCCGCCCAGAAGCGACAATCCTTCGATATAGTCCGGTGTTAATGCTTCGATTATACTGTCTTCGGTTTCTTTTGTATATTCTTTTCCGAAATTGAAATTCCACGTATCAGGATTAAAGCAGCCTTTGCAGTGGTGCGTACAGCCCGACACGAAAAGGCTTACTCTTACTCCCGTTCCGTTTGCGATATCAACTTTTTTTATCTCGCCGTAATTCATTACAGATGCAATACTCTTTCTTTAATTTCCTGCGTTCTGCCCTGATTCCAGTACTGTGTTCCAATGTATCCGCAAGTTCTTCTTGCAACGTTCATCTTATTCTGGTCGGTGTTACCGCACTTGGGGCATTTCCAGATAAGCTTATTGTTTTCATCGGTTTCGATCACGATCTCGCCGTCATAACCGCATTCCTGACAGTAGTCGCTCTTTGTGTTAAGCTCTGCATACATAATGTTATCATAGATAAACTGCATAACTGCTATAACAGCGTCGAGGTTATCCTGCATATTTGGAACTTCTACGTACGAAATAGCGCCACCGGGAGAAAGGGCCTGGAACTTAGATTCGATTCTAAGTTTTTCAAAAGCATCAATTTCTTCGGTTACGTGAATGTGGTAACTGTTTGTAATATAGTTTTTATCGGTTACGCCTTTGATGATACCGAATTTGTTCTGCAAACATTTAGCAAACTTATAAGTTGTACTTTCAAGCGGTGTGCCGTAAAGTGAATAGTCAATATTTTCGTCAGCTTTCCATTTTGCAGTGTATTCGTTAAGCTTTCTCATAATTGTGAGACCGAGTTCTTCGCCTTCGGGCTCGGTAAGTTTCTTGCCGTTAAGAGCCATAACGCATTCCCAAAGACCTGCATATCCAAGTGAAAGTGTGCTGTATCCGCCGTGAAGATACTTGTCAATTTTTTCTCCTTTTTTCAAACGGAGAAGTGCGCCGTGCTGCCAAAGGATCGGAGCTGCGTCTGATGTCGTACCCGTAAGTCTTTCGTGTCTGCACTGGAGAGCTTTGTGGCACATTTCCATTCTTTCATCAAATATCTTCCAGAACTCGTTAATGTTTCCTTTTGCTGAAAGACCGATATCAACAAGGTTAACCGTTACAACGCCTTGGTTAAATCTTCCGTAGTATTTGGGTTTACCGTTTTCATCCAAGTAGGGAGTCAAGAAGCTTCTGCAACCCATACAGGTGTAGCAGTTGCCGTTACCGTTTTTGTCGATCTTGTTTTGAAGCATGATCTTTTCGGATATATAGTCGGGAACCATTCTTTTTGCAGTGCATTTTGCCGCAAGTTTAGTGAGGTAGAAATAAGGAGTACCCTCTTTGATGTTATCATCTTCAAGAACGTATATAAGCTTGGGGAATGCGGGAGTTACCCAAACACCGTCTTCGTTCTTAACGCCCTTATATCTCTGGAGGAGTACCTGCTCAATGATAAGTGACAAATCTCTTTTTTCTTGTTCATTTTTAGCTTCGTTAAGGTACATAAATACTGTAACGAAGGGAGCTTGACCATTTGTTGTCATCAAAGTTACGACCTGATACTGTATGGTCTGAACGCCGCGGCTTATTTCTTCCATAAGCCTTTTTTCAACTATAGAGCTTATCTGTTCTTCGGTGGGATTAATTCCGATAAGTTCGTTTTCTTCGAGAACGCTTCTGCGTATTTTTTCTCTTGAGATTTGTACAAAGGGGGCTAAGTGTGTAAGGCTTATAGACTGACCGCCGTACTGGTTGCTTGCAACCTGAGCGATTATCTGTGTTGCGATGTTACAAGCAGTTGAAAAACTGTGGGGTTTTTCTATCTTGGTTCCGCTTATAACTGTTCCGTTCTGAAGCATATCTTCAAGGTTAACAAGGTCACAGTTGTGCATTCTCTGTGCGTAATAGTCGGAGTCGTGGAAGTGGATGATACCTTCCTTATGCGCCTGAACGATGTCCTGAGGGAGAAGAATACGGTCGGTAATGTCTCGGCTGACTTCACCTGCCATATAGTCTCTTTGAACGCTGTTAACAGTGGGGTTCTTGTTTGCGTTTTCCTGTTTTACTTCTTCGTTTTTGCAGTCGATGAGAGAAAGTATTCTTTCATCCGTTGTGTTTGCCTTTCTTGCCAATGAACGAATATATCTGTATTTAATGTAGTTTCTTGCAACGTTGAAAGCTCCGTGCTTCATAATTTCGCTTTCGACCATATCCTGAATTTCTTCCACGCCTAAAGCACGTGAAAGTTTTGCACCCTCGTTTCTTACGTGGTGTTCAATAGCTTCAATGTATGCATCTGAAAGTCTTTCGTTTTCGGGGACTGTCATATTTGCTTTTTTTATAGCCGTTGTTATTTTATCGCCTTCGTATAAAACTTGAGCGCCGCTTCTTTTTATAATGTTCATATATATCCTCCCTTTTTATTCTGATTTTTTCGTTATCGTAAACATTATAACATATACAATATCTTGAAGTCAAGAGGTGGGGTCATCACTATATATTGTGCTTTTATTTTTTGCTAATATTGTTAAAATAAAGCGTAAATAATGTTGGAAAGCGTGGATATATGCTGAATATTCGTGATGTTTGTTGCAATAAAAAAACAAAAAAATGTCACCGAAAAAACTCGGTGACACAATATGTAGACATAAAATTTTTTGAAAAAATTTAGAAATTTTTAAGGTACTAAAATATGTCTTTTTTGAATATTATTCAATAAAAATATAATTATTTTTTGAGTTCCTCTATGCAGTCTTTGCAAACAAGTTTACCTTTGTAATAGATAACGTTATCTGCGTTACCGCAAAAAATACAAGCGGGTTGATATTTTTTTAGGATAATTCTGTCGTCGTCGGTGAAGATTTCAATAGAGTCGTTAATTCCTAAATGCATAACGTTTCTAAGCTCTATCGGAATAACAAAACGTCCGAGTGAGTCTATTTTTCTTACGATACCTGTTGATTTCACAGTCGTCCCCCCTTTTGTGTTAATTATTAATCACTCATTATGTATATTATAGCGTAATTGTCAAAAAATGTCAATAGATGAAATAAAAAGTATTAATTGGAGTTTTGTTGTTATGATAGGTAAAATTTGCGGTCTTATATGTGTTATATCTTTTGTTTTTGCCATTTTTACGGGTAATATTAGTAACGTAGGGAATGCGGTTATGGAGGGGGCGTCAAGTGCTGTTGAGCTTACTTTTACTTTAATGGGAATGATGTGTTTGTGGAACGGAATTATGAAAGTTGCAGTAGAGACGCATTTTATAGATTATGTATCCAAGATCATGTCACCGGTTTTGAAATGGCTTTTTAAAGATGCATACAATAAAAAGCACGGAATAGGGGAGATAGCAGCAAGTATAAGCGCTAATATTTTTGGGATAGGTAATGCAGCTACACCATTAGCGATAAACGCTATGGAGAGATTGCAGGAAAATAACGGCTACAGTGAGACTGCTTCTGACGATATGATAATGTTTACGGTTTTGGGGACGGCGTCGTTTGATATTTTTCCGACGACGTTGATAGCTCTCAGAAAGGCATCGGGAAGCGTGGATCCGTTTGAGATAATCGTTCCTGTGTGGATATGTTCTTTTTTTACTGCGGTTTTTGCGGTGTTGTTGGTAAAGGGATACTGTTCTTTCAGGAAGAAAGAGTGATATATATAATATATATAATAAAAAGGAAGGAAATTTTATCGAATGACTGTAATTTCGTATATGATAATACCGCTTGTAATGTTTTTTGTGGGGCTTGGAATGCTTATCTCAAGAAAAGATCTGTTTTCGGCATTTACGGCAGGAGCAGGAGAAGGGGTAAAAAGTGCATTTAAAATAATGCCGACTTTGGTTGCTTTACTGTGTGCTATAGGAATGTTTAATGCAAGCGGGGCATCAGGTGCATTAGCCGATATATTAGCTCCGTTGGGCGAAAAGATAGGAATACCGTCGGAGATCATACCTCTTTTGATCGTGAGACCGTTATCGGGAGGTGCATCGACGGCTTTGATATCGGATATTTATGAAAAATATTCGCCCGATAGCTTTGCGGGGAGGTGTGCTTCGGTTATTGCGGGCTCTTCTGATACGCTTTTGTATGTAGTTTCTGTGTATTTTGGTGCCGTTTCTGTTAAAAAAAGCGGAAAAACGTTGCCGATCGCGTTTATTGTAATGCTTTTTTGTGTGTTTTTATCGGTTTTTTTGTGCAGAATCTTCTTTTAAATATAGATTTTTGTGCAATTTGTATATAAAAATCGTAAAATTAGGCTAAAATTTCTACATACAGGATAATAAAAAATATGTAAAACTATTGCAAATATGGGGAGATTATGATATAATTACAAGGCTTGATGTGCGTTGAAGCGAGAGGTTGCTGCAGAAATGCAGGTAATTTTCGTGGAGTATGTCCGATATTTAACCGGGCGACAGCAAATTGCTAAACACTTTCCCGTGCCTTTTTGCACGGACGTTACCCGGATTTTGCCCAGAGTTGCAGGCAAATTCCGTTTTTTGTAAGGCTCGTTAAGAAACACGCGGCAGAGTGTTGGTGACAATTTCGGCCCTTTTAAATGGAGTGTATTATTTAAAAGGAGGCAAAAACAAATGGCAGTTATTGAGAAACTCAGAATTCGTCTTAAGAGCTACGATCACACATTGATCGACCAGGCTTCAGAGAAGATCGTTGAGACAGCGAAGAGAAACGGTGCTAAGGTATCCGGTCCTATTCCGCTTCCTACCGAAAAAGAGGTAGTAACGATCCTTCGTGCTGTTCACAAGTACAAGGACAGCCGCGAACAGTTCGAAATGAGAACTCACAAACGTCTTATTGACGTAATCAAACCGTCCGAAGAAGCAGTTAAGGCTTTCACAAGTCTTGAACTTCCCGCCGGTGTTGAAATCGAAATCAAACTGTAAGAAAAACTTACGGTTTTGAAACGGGATCGAAAGATCCTCGGTCATGTTGGATAAGTTCCAACCAATAACCTAAACAGGAGGAAAAACAAAATGAAAAAGGCGATCATCGGTAAGAAACTCGGGATGACACAGATTTTCGATGAAAAAGGCAACGTAATTCCGGTAACCGTAATCGAAGCGGGACCTTGTGTGGTTTCGCAGATCAAAACAAACGAAACAGATGGTTATGAGGCAGTTCAGCTCGGCTTTATGGATATAGCCGAAAGAAAGTTGAGCAAGGCTGAAGCAGGTCACTTGAAAAAGGCCGGCGTTTCCATGAAGAAGCACTTGAAGGAATTCAGACTTGATGACATTTCCGGATACAAACTTGGCGATACCGTCACCGCAGACATCTTTGCCGCAGGTGAAAAGGTCGACATTACCGGTATAACAAAAGGTCACGGATACACAGGCGCTATCAAGAGATGGAACCAGCACACTCTCATGAAGACTCACGGCGTAGGTCCTATCCACCGTCAGTCAGGTTCTATGGGTGTTATCGACCCTGCTAGAATCTTTAAGAACAAACACATGGCTGGACAGTACGGTAGTGAACAGGTAACAGTTCTCAACCTTTCTGTTGCAAAAATTGATGCAGAAAAGAACATTATTGCTGTAAAAGGCGCCGTTCCCGGTGCTAAAGGCGGCATCGTGTTTATCCGCAATGCGGTAAAAGCGTAAGCGGAAGGAGGAAATGAGATGCCAAACGTAAAAGTTGTTAATATGGCTGGCAAAGAAGTTGGCGAAATCGCTCTTAGCGATGCACTTTTCGGTGTAGAAGTTAACGAAGCGGTTATCCACTCAGCAGTCAGAGCATATCTTATGAATCAGAGACAGGGAACACAGTCAACTCTTACACGTACAGAGGTTTCCGGTGGCGGAAGAAAGCCCTGGCGTCAGAAGGGCACAGGCCGTGCAAGACAGGGTTCTACAAGATCACCTCAGTGGACACACGGCGGCGTAGCACTCGGACCCAAGCCCCGCGAATACAGAGTTACCCTTAATAAGAAAACAAAACGTCTTGCACTTAAGAGTGCGCTTTCCGATAAAGTTGCATGCGGCAACATGGTTGTTGTTGACAGCATCGTAACAGAGGATTACAAGACAAAGACCATGAAAACAATGCTTGAAGCTATCGGAGCTGCAAAGAAGACATTGGTAGTACTTTCCGAAGTAGATTCCAAGGTAATCAAGAGCTTTGCAAACATCCCCGGAGTTAAGACAGCTCAGTACAACACGATCAACGTGTACGACGTATTGAACTGCGATACCTTCGTTGTAGCACAGGCTGCAGTTTCTAAGATGGAAGAGGTGTACGCATAATGAAAACAGCACAGGATATTATTGTCAGACCGATCATTACAGAAGACAGTATGGCGAGAATTGCTGATAAGACATACACCTTCGAAGTAATGAAGAACGCAACCAAGCCTGAAATCGCGAACGCGGTTGAAGAGCTTTTCAAAGTAAAGGTTGCTGATGTAAATACGATCAACATGAAGAAGAAGCCCAGAAGAGTCGGCGTTCATGCAGGCTACAAGAAAGCTTGGAAGAAAGCAATTGTTACTCTTACTGCAGATTCGAACACTATCGAGTTCTTCGATGGCATGATCTAATAGGAGGAGTTAAAAATGGCAGCTATTAAATACAAACCTACTACTCCGTCGAGAAGACACATGTCAGCTCCTTCTTTCGACGAAGTAACAAAGTTTACCCCTGAAAAAAGCCTTCTTACAACTCTTAAGAAGCACTCAGGCCGTAACAGCTACGGCAGAATCACCGTACGTCACAAGGGCGGCGGCAACAAGAAGAAATACAGACTTATCGACTTCAAGCGTGAAGTAGTTGGAGCTGAAAAGGTTATCGGTATCGAATACGATCCTAACAGAACAGCATACATCGCACTTCTCGAAAACGAAACAGGCGATAAGAAATATATGGTAGCTCCTGCAGGTCTTACAGCAGGCGACACTGTTTACACAGGTCCCGAAGCAGACATCAAAGCAGGTAACACGCTTCCCATAGAAAACATTCCCGTAGGTACATTCATTTACAACATTGAATTGTATCCCGGAAAAGGCGGCCAGTTAGTTCGTTCTGCAGGCGCTGCAGCACAGCTTATGGCTAAAGAAAACGGAATGGCACAGGTTCGTTTACCTTCAGGCGAAGTTAGACTTATCCGTCTCAACTGCAAAGCAACAATCGGTCAGGTTGGCAACATTGAGCATGACACAGTTAAGATCGGTAAGGCAGGACGTAAACGCCACATGGGTATCCGTCCTACAGTACGTGGTTCAGTAATGAACCCTGTTGACCACCCTCACGGTGGTGGTGAAGGCCGTTCACCTATCGGTCAGCCCTCTCCTGTAACACCTTGGGGCAAACCTGCTCTTGGTTACAAGACACGTAATAAGAAGGCTAGAACCGAAAAATTCATTTTGAAGCACAGAAACGGCAAATAAGAAGGAGGTACCGATAAATGAGCAGAAGCTTGAAAAAAGGCCCGTTTGTCGAAGAAAAGCTTTTCGCAAGAATTGCTGCGATGAACGAAGCTAACGAAAAGAAAGTTATAAAGACATGGTCAAGGGCCTCCACAATATTCCCGGAATTTGTAGGTCACACCATTGCGGTTCACGACGGTAGAAAACACATACCGGTATACATTACCGAAGATATGGTTGGACACAAGCTCGGCGAATTCGCACCCACAAGATTGTTCAAGGGCCACTCCGGTTCCAAGACAAGTAATACGAGATAAGACGGGAAATAAAGGAGGAATAATCTGTAATGGAAGCAAATGCACAGGTAAAAGAAGCAAGAGCGATTCTCAGATATGCCAGAATTTCACCGCGTAAAGTAAAGATCGTACTTGACCTGATCAGAAATCAGGATACGGAAAAGGCTCAGGCAATTCTTAAGAATATTCCCAATTCAGCAGCAGAGTATCTTCTCAAGTTGTTGAACAGCGCGATTGCTAATGCAGAAAATAACTTCAATATGGACGGAAAGAACCTTTACGTATCAGAATGTTACGTATGCCCCGGACCTACTCTTAAGAGAATGATGCCCAGAGCAAGAGGTTCTGCAGACAGAATATTGAAGAGAACAAGCCACATGACAATAGTCGTAAAAGAAAGAGTATAAGGAAAGGAGCAAGCGAAAATGGGTCAGAAGGTTAATCCCCACGGTTTACGTGTGGGCGTAATTAAAAACTGGGATTCAAGATGGTTCGAAAAAGACGAAAGCTTTGGAGATACGCTTGTATCCGACTATAAAGTAAGAAATTATCTTAAAAAGAATTTACAGGCTGCCGGCGTTCCGAAGATCGAAATCGAACGTGACAGCGCAAGAGTAAGAGTGTTCATTCACTGTGCTAAGCCCGGTATGATAATCGGACGTGGCGGCGCAGAGATCGAAAAGCTCCGTATAGCTCTTGAGGGTATGCTCAACAAACCCGTATCTGTAAACGTAGTAGAAGTTAAGTATCCTGATCTCAATGCTCAGCTCGTAGCTGAAAGTATTGCAGGACAGCTTGAACGCAGAATTTCTTTCCGCCGTGCTATGAAACAGGCAATCGGTCGTACAATGAGACTTGGTGCTAAGGGTATCAAGGTAACATGTAGCGGTCGTTTGGGCGGCGCAGAAATCGCAAGAAGTGAGCACTATCATGAAGGAACAATTCCGCTTCAGACACTTCGTGCTGATATCGAGTATGGCTTCTTTGAAGCAAACACAACATACGGTAAGATAGGCATCAAGGTTTGGATCTACAAAGGTGAAGTTCTTCGTGACGGCAAGAACCGCTTTGCAGAAGCAAAGATCGATGTTAAGCCTGATAAGCGCGACCGTCGTGACAATCGTCAGAGACGCGACAGAAGCGATCGTGCTCCGAGAAGAGAACGCAAAGAAGGGGGCGCGAAGTAAGCTATGTTAATGCCTAAGAGAGTAAAATACAGACGCGTACAGCGCGGCAGACTTAAAGGTAAAGCAACACGTGGTAACACTATCTCGTACGGTTCATACGGCCTTGTAGCAACAGAACCCGCTTGGATCACAAGCAACCAGATAGAAGCAGCCCGTATCGCTATGACACGTTACGTAAAGCGTGGCGGTAAAGTGTGGATCAAAATTTTCCCGGACAAGCCGATTACAGAAAAACCTGCTGAAACTCGAATGGGTTCAGGTAAAGGTTCACCCGAGTACTGGGTAGCTGTAGTAAAGCCCGGAAGAGTTATGTTTGAAATGGACGGCGTTGAAGTAGAAGCTGCAAGAGAAGCTATGCGTCTTGCATCTCACAAACTTCCTATTAAATGTAAGTTTGTAGTAAAAGAAAGCGCCGCATCTGAAGACGAGGAGGTATAAGCCGTGAAGACTAAAGAAATCAGAGAAATGACTTCCGAAGAGCTCAACAAGAAACTTGCAGAGCTCAAAGGCGAATTGTTTAACCTCCGCTTCCAGCATTCGATAAACCAGCTTGACAATCCTCACAGAATCGCAGATGTCAAGAAGGATATCGCACGCGTAATGACAATTCTTCGTGAGAAGAACGCTTAAGTTGCAGGAAGGAGAAACAGTCATGAGTGAAGTAGTTCGTAATCTCAGAAAAGTCCGTGTTGGTAAGGTAATTTCCAATAAGATGGAAAAGACAATCGTTGTAGCAATTGAAGACAACGTAAAGCACCCCAAATACGGCAAGGTTATTAAAAACACAATCAAACTTCATGCACACGACGAAAAGAACGAGTGCAATGTTGGCGATAAAGTTAGCATAATGGAAACAAGACCTCTTTCTAAGACAAAGAGATGGAGACTTGTTGAAATAATCGAAAAGGCGAAGTAATAAAGTAGATACGTCAACAATCGTATCGAAAAGGAGGAAACGCAGTGATACAACAGCAATCATATATGAAAGTGGCGGACAACACCGGCGCTAAAGAACTTATGTGTATTCGCGTGCTCGGCGGAACAGGCAGACGTTATGCAAACATCGGCGATGTTGTAGTTTGTTCAGTCAAAAAAGCTGCTCCCGGCGGCCAGGTTAAGAAAGGCGAAGTCGTAAAGGCTGTAGTCGTAAGAACAGTTAAGGGCATCAGAAGAAACGACGGTTCATATATCAAGTTCGGCGAAAACGCTGCTGTAATTATTAAAGAAGATAAGAACCCGAGAGGAACACGTATTTTTGGTCCTGTAGCGAGAGAACTTCGTGAAAAGGATTATTTGAAGATACTGTCTCTTGCTCCGGAAGTACTTTAAGGAGGTATTATCATGAATAAGAAGATTCACGTAAGAAAAGATGATACTGTAGTTGTTATTTCCGGCGACGATAAGGGCAAACAGGGTAAGGTAGTTGAAGTATCTCCCAAAGAAGGCAAAGTTATCGTAAACGGTGTTAACATCGTAAGCAAGCATGTTAAACCCAGAAAACAGGGCGAAGCAGGCGGTATTGTCAAAGTAGAAGGCGCTATGTATGCAGATAAGGTACAGATCGTATGTCCTAAGTGCAAAAAAGGCGTTAGAGTAAAACATGAAATTAAAGACGGCAAGAAGATCCGCGTTTGTGCAAAATGCGGTCAGGCGCTGTAAGATTAGCGGAGGTAAGAAACAATGGCAAGACTTAGAGATTATTACAAATCAGAAGTAGCCCCCGCTCTTATGAAGAAGTTCAATTACAAGAGTGTAATGCAGATTCCCCGTTTCGACAAGATCGTAATCAACGTTGGTACAGGCGATGCAAAAGACAACTCAAAGGTAATTGAAAACGTTATCGAAGAAGTAACAATGATATCCGGACAGAAGGCAGTTCCCACATTCGCAAAGAAGTCTGTAGCTAACTTTAAGCTCAGACAGGGAATGAAGATCGGTGTTAAGGTAACACTCAGAGGCGAAAAGATGTACGAATTTATGGATCGTCTTTTCAACTTCTCACTTCCCCGTGTCCGTGACTTTAAGGGTATCAACCCCAACGCTTTCGACGGCAGAGGTAACTACTCTCTCGGTTTGAAAGAACAGTTGATCTTCCCTGAAATCGAGTACGATAAGATCGACAAGATACGTGGTATGGATATCGCATTTGTAACGACTGCTCAGACAGACGAAGAAGCAAGAGAGCTTCTCACATTGATGGGCGCGCCGTTCGCAAAATAAAAGGAGGAAAAAATCGT
Organism: Eubacteriales bacterium; assembly: GCA_045126815.1. Taxonomy (GTDB): domain Bacteria; phylum Bacillota; class Clostridia; order Oscillospirales; family CAG-272; genus RGIG1995. The sequence goes on along the minus strand of JBGVPD010000032.1, from coordinate 14,192 downwards.
GGCAAAGAAGGCAATGGTTTTAAAACAGCAGAAAACACAGAAGTATTCAACTCGTGAATACAACAGATGTAAGATCTGCGGACGTCCTCACGCTTACCTCCGCAAGTACGGTATCTGCCGTATTTGTTTCCGCGAGCTGGCTTATAAGGGCGAAATTCCGGGCGTGCGCAAAGCAAGCTGGTAATTAAACAAAAATAAAAAGCTAAAAAGCTTCCAAAACTGCCGGTAGGAAAACGAAAGTTTTAACCCCCGGTATGCAGCCTGAAAATTTTAATCAGGCGGCAAGAAATTATACTTGCATAATGGAGGAAAATAAAATGCAAATGTCAGACGTTATTGCTGATATGCTCACACGTATCAGAAATGCAAACAACGCAAAACACGAAACTGTTGATGTACCTGCATCAAACCTTAAGAAAGCAATTGCAGACATACTCGTTGCAGAAGGCTTTGTAAAGGGCTACGATATTATCGAAGACTGCAAGCAGGGCATTATCAGAATTACACTTAAGTACAAGAATAAGCAGAGAGTAATCCAGGGTCTTAAGAGAGTATCAAAGCCCGGTCTCAGAGTTTATTCAAACTGTGAAGATATGCCGAAGGTTATGAACGGTCTCGGCATCGCTATCGTATCCACACCCAAGGGCATTATGACCGACAAACAGGCTCGTAAAGAGAATGTTGGCGGCGAAGTACTTGCCTTTGTATGGTAATCGGGAGGTAAGAAGAGATGTCAAGAATAGGAAGAAAACCGATTGAACTTCCTGCAGGAATCGACGTAAAGATCGAAGCAGGAAACGTAGTAACCGTAAAGGGTGCATTGGGTACACTTACACAGGCACTTCACAAGGATATGATAATCAAGAAGGAAGGCAACGAACTTATCGTTGAACGTCCCTCTGAAGCAAAAGAGCACAAGGCTCTTCACGGCTTGACAAGAACATTGTTGAGCAACATGGTAGAAGGTGTAACAAAGGGCTTTGCAAAGACTCTCGACATCAACGGTGTTGGTTACAGAGCAGCAAAGGCAGGTAAGACACTTACTCTTAACCTTGGTTACTCACATCCTATCGTATTTGAAGAAGAAGATGGAATTACATTGGAAGTTCCCAATGCAAACCAGATAATCGTTAAGGGTGCAAACAAACAGAGAGTTGGTCAGATTGCAGCTGAGATCAGAAGCAAGAGACCTCCGGAACCCTACCTTGGTAAGGGTGTTAAGTACTCTGACGAAAGAATTCGCCGCAAAGCCGGTAAGGCCGGTAAATAAGGAAAGGAGTGGAACAGAATGGTATCAAGAAAAGACAGCAAAGCTCAGCGTCTTAAGAGACATAAGAGAATTAGAGCAAAAATATCAGGTACTACTGAAAGACCTCGTCTTTGTGTATATCGCTCACTCCAGAACATTCAGGTTCAGGTTATTGACGATACAAAGGGCGTAACATTGGTTTCAGCATCCACTTTGGAAAAGGCCTTTGCAGGATACGGCGGTAATAAAGAAGCCGCAAAACAGATTGGTAAGACAATAGCTGAGAGAGCTCTTGAAAAGGGTATCACAGAAGTTGTATTTGACCGTGGCGGTAACCTTTATCACGGACGTGTTAAGGAACTCGCAGAAGCTGCTCGTGAGGGCGGCCTTAAGTTCTAAGGAAACAGGAGGAAAGATTAATGAATCAGAGAATAGATGCTTCGACACTCGACCTTCAGGAAAAACTCGTAGCTCTCAACCGTGTTTCCAAGACAGTTAAGGGCGGCCGTATTGCAAGATTTACAGCAATAATGGTAGTAGGCGACGGTCAGGGCCATGTAGGCTACGGACTCGGCAAAGCAGCCGAAGTACCGGATGCAATCCGCAAGGGTATTGAAGATGCAAAGAAAAATATGATTACAGTATCTCTCAAGGGAGACACAATTCCTCACGAGGTAATGGGCGTATACGGCGCAGGAAAGGTACTCCTTAAGCCTGCCGCAGAAGGTACCGGAGTTATCGCAGGAGGAACATGCCGTGCTGTTGTTGAAATGGCAGGTATAAAGAACATTCGTGCAAAGTGCCTTCGTTCAAGCAATCCTACAAACGTTGTAAAAGCAACATTTGAAGGACTCAAGGCTCTTCGTACAATAGAAGAAATTGCAGCACTTCGCGACGTAAGCGTAGATGCTATCAAAGACTAAGGAGGCAAACACAATGGCAAACGTAAAAGTAACTCTTGTAAAAAGCCTCATCGGCGCTAAGCCGAACCAGAAGACAACAGCTAAGTCATTGGGACTTGGCAAAATTGGAGATTTTATCGTACACGCAGAAGGCGATGTAATCAACGGTAAGATCAAGGTTATTTCCCACCTTGTCAAGGTGGAAAAGATTGAAGGATAAGGAGGAAATACCATGAAACTTCATGAACTTTCACCGGCAGAAGGCTCTGCAAAGAGCGCATACCGTAAAGGTCGTGGCGCAGGTTCCGGAAACGGAAAGACAGCAGGTAAAGGTCACAAGGGTCAGAACGCACGTTCAGGCGGCGGAGTACGTCCCGGATTTGAAGGCGGCCAGATCCCGCTTTACAGACGTTTACCCAAGAGAGGCTTTAAGAACAGATTTGCAAAGATTTATGCAATCGTTAACGTAAGCGATCTCAACAGATTTAACGATGGTGATACCGTAGACTTGGCAGCACTTCTCGAGTGCGGCTTGGTTGGTAAAGAACTTGACGGTCTTAAGATTCTCGGTAACGGGGATATAACAAAGAAATTAACCGTAAAGGCTAAAATCTTCTCTGCAGCTGCAAAAGAAAAGATTGAAGCAGCTGGCGGAAAGACTGAGGTGGTATAATGCTTCAGACAATGAAGAACGCATGGAAAATACCCGAAACGCGCAAAAAGATACTGTTTACACTGATGATTGTGATACTGTACCGTGTTGGTGCTGTTGTACCGGTTCCTTTTGTAAACTCAGAAGTTCTTTCAACTGCACTTAATTCGGCTTCGGGTTCGCTTTTTCAGTATATAAACGTTCTTTCGGGTGAGGCATTTTCCCAGGCGACATTATTTGCCCTTTCAGTTTCACCTTACATTACGGCTCAGATTATTATGCAGCTTCTCACAATTGCTATTCCCGCTCTTGAAAGAATTTCAAAGGACGGCGAAGAAGGAAAGCAGAAAATCAACAGAATTAGCCGTTATGTAACAATCGGTATAGCTGTAGTTACAGCATACGGTTACTACATGTACATGCGTGCAAACGGAGTAATCCAGGTTGAAGGCGCATTTGCAGCAATAGTAATAGTAAGCTGTTATGTAGCAGGTTCCGCATTAATTATGTGGCTTGCTGAAAAAATTAACGAATCAGGCATCGGAAACGGTGTTTCGATCATACTTTTTGCAAACATTCTTGCAGGAATGCCCGCATTTATGAGCTCAATGCTTCAGAATATTGTGAGCGGTACCTGGCAGGGAGTAGTATATGCATTAACAGTAGCAATAATAGGACTTTCAATGCTTGCATTTATAGTATTTATGAGTGAAAGCGAACGTAGACTTCCTATTCAGTATGCGAAGAAGGTTGTCGGAAGAAAGATGTACGGCGGTCAGAGCACAAACCTTCCTATAAAGGTTAATATGTCGGGCGTTATGCCTATCATATTTGCAAACGCAATTCTCGGACTTCCCACAACGATAGCAGCATTGATTGCGACACCCAAGGAAGGTTCATTCTGGGATAAATTCTTGAAATTCTTCTCGTATGACTCTTGGTTCTATGTAATAATCTTTGTAATACTCATTATTGCTTTTGCATATTTCTACATTGCAATATCATTTAACCCCGTAGAAGTATCAAACAATCTTAAGAAGAACGGTGGATTTATTCCCGGTATTCGTCCCGGAAAACCCACATCAGACTACATCGCGAAGGTTCTTAACAAGATCATATTGATCGGAGCTATAATGTTGTGCGTGATAGCAGTGCTTCCGCTTGTTATCAACATTATTGCTATGAAGTTTAATTACAGTCTTGGAAGCTTGGCGTTTGGTGGTTCATCGATCATCATCGTAGTAGGTGTTGTAATTGAGGTTGTTCGTGCAATAGAAGCGGAATTGACAATGCGTCATTATAAGGGCTTCTTGGAATAAGGAGTTAGTATGAAGATAATATTTCTCGGAGCTCCCGGTGCAGGTAAGGGCACACAGGCAGAAAAGATTGCCGAGATATGCTCAATCCCCACCATATCAACAGGAGCAATAATTCGTGAAGCAATAAAAAACGGAACAGAAATGGGCACAGCCGCTAAGGCTTATACAGAAAAGGGCGCCCTTGTTCCCGATGAGGTAGTAATCGGAATAATTAAAGAACGTCTTGCAAACGAAGATTGCAAAAACGGCTTTATTCTTGACGGTTTCCCTCGCACAGTTCCTCAGGCAGAAGCGCTTGATGAACTTGGTGTAAGTATCGATTACGTTGTTGATATCGACGTTGACGATGCTGACATTGTTGAAAGAATGAGCGGACGCAGAGTATGCGAAGCATGCGGAATGTCCTATCATATCAAGTATATTCCCACTAAGGATAACAAGACTTGCGACAAATGCGGAGCAAATCTTATAATCCGTAAGGATGACCAGCCCGAAACCGTACTTGAAAGACTTAAGATCTATCACGATCAGACAGAACCTCTTAAGGCGTATTACGGCACAAAAGGTATCCTTAAGTCCGTTGACGGACGTGGAGATATTGCAAATATAACAGAATTGATTTTGAAATCAATTCAGGCCTAAGGCAATTATCTATGATACAAATTAAAAACGCAGCTCAAATTGCGATTATGAAAGAGGCCGGCAGAATAACGGGTGAGGCATTATGCCTCGCCGGTGAAGCTGTAAAGCCGGGTATGAGCACCAAGCAGCTTGACGATATAATCTACAATCATATAATAAAGTCTGGAGCAAAACCCAGCTTTTTGGGATACGGCGGCTTCCCCGGAAGCGCTTGTATATCCATAAATGACGAGGTTATACACGGTATTCCGTCAAAGAATAAGATTATTCAAGACGGAGACATAGTTAAGATAGACGTTGGAGCTTATTATAAAGGCTTTCACGGTGATTCTGCCAACACCTTTGCCGTTGGAAACGTATCCGACGAGGCAAAGAGACTTATTGAGGCAGCTAAGGTTTCCTTTGAGAAGGGAATTGAAGTTGCAAGACCGGGTAACCGGTTAGGTGATATAGGTTACGCCATTGAGCAACACGTAAAGGAATGTGGATTCAGCGTTGTCAGACAGTTTGTCGGACACGGAATCGGAAAAGAATTGCACGAAGATCCAAGTGTGCCGAACTACGGAACACAAGGTCATGGAGTCAAACTCTATAAGGGTATGGCACTTGCAATAGAACCGATGGTAAACGTAGGATGCGCAGACGTTTATGTGTTACCGGACGGCTGGACCGTAAAAACCAAAGACGGCAAGTTGTCTGCCCATTATGAACATACGACCATATTGACAGACGACGGCATTGTATGTACAACACGAGTAAACTGATATGAGTTTACAAGGAAGTATCGCAATCTCGCTTTGCGGAAGAGATAAAGACAGAACATTTATTATAGTTGGTGTGCTTGATAAAGATCACGTGTTTATTTCTGACGGGAAGAAGAGAAAGATTGAGAAGCCCAAGAAAAAGAAGCTGAAGCATCTTAGGATATGTTGTGAGGCTGAAAGTGAGTTAGCAACACTGCTTAGAGAAAACAGACTTACAAACAGAACCGCGGCAAAGATTGTAGCTTCGTATCATAAGTCCTGAACAATAAAAAGGAGTGAATAATTTGCCAAAGGACGACGTTATTGAATTTGAAGGTACAGTGCTTGAAGCACTTCCTAATGCAACCTTCAAAGTACAACTGCCCAACGGGCACACTGTAAACGCCCACATTTCAGGTAAGCTCAGAATGAACTATATCTGGATTGTACCCGGCGATAAAGTAACTGTAGAAGTATCGGTATACGACCTTACAAAAGGGCGTATAACCTGGCGCACAAAATAATTATACGCGTAAAGAAAGGACCGGTGTTAAGAATATGAAGGTCAAACCCAGCGTAAAGAAAATATGCGAAAAATGCAAGATCATTAAAAGAAAAGGCAAAATAATGGTTATTTGCGAAAACCCTAAGCATAAACAGAAACAAGGCTAAAGAGGTGAAAAAGAATGGCACGTATAGCAGGTGTAGATATTCCAAATGCAAAACGCATAGAAATCGCTCTTACCTATATATATGGTATTGGCCGTAAAAGCGCAAACGACATTCTCGCAAGTACAGGAATAGATCCTGACAAGAGAGCAAAAGATCTCACAGAGGATGAAGTAGCAAAGCTCAGAGATGAGATAGAAAACAACTATAAGGTAGAAGGTGACCTCCACCGTGAAGTTGCACTTGATATCAAGAGATTGGTAGAAATCAACTGCTTCCGCGGTATCAGACATAGAAAAGGTCTCCCTGTCAGAGGTCAGCGTACAAAGACAAACGCAAGAACAAGAAAAGGCCCTGCAAAAACTATCGCAAATAAGAAGAAGTAAAGGAGTGTAATACTTCAGATGGCAAAAGCAGCATCAACTAAAAAGGTTGTAAGAAAACGCCGCGAGCGTAAGAATATTGAAAAGGGTGCAGCACACATTCGCGCAACCTTCAATAACACAATCGTAACAATTTCCGATGTTAACGGCAACGCAGTATCTTGGGCATCAGCAGGCGAACTTGGTTTCAAAGGCTCAAAGAAGTCCACACCTTTCGCAGCACAGATGGCAGCAGAAACTGCAGCAAAAGCAGCTATGGAACACGGTATGAAGACCGTAGAAGTATACGTAAAAGGCCCCGGAAGCGGCAGAGAATCAGCAATACGTGCACTTCAGGCAGTAGGTCTTGATATCACACTTATCAAGGACGTAACACCCATTCCTCACAATGGATGCAGACCGCCTAAGAGAAGACGTGTTTAATACGGAAATAGGAGGAAAAAGTAAGTTATGGCAAGATATACAGGACCTGCGTGCAGATTGTGCCGCAGAGAAGGAACAAAGCTCTTTTTGAAGGGCGAACGTTGTATGTCAGATAAATGCTCGGTTGCTCGCAGACCTGCAGCACCCGGACAGCATGGCGCTAACAGCAAAAAGCTCAAGGAATACGGAATGCAGCTTCGCGAAAAGCAGAAGGCAAGAAGATACTACGGTGTGCTTGAGAACCAGTTCAAGCACTACTATGAAGTAGCTGCAAAGCAGGACGGAATTACCGGTGAAAATCTTCTTTCATTACTTGAGCGCCGTTTTGACAATGTAGTGTACAGAATGGGCTTGGCAGAAAGCCGTAAAGAAGCTCGTCAGCTTGTAACACACGGACATTTCTCAATTAACGGAAAGAAGGCAAACGTACCTTCTATAATCGTTAAACAGGGTGATGTAATAGCTCTTAGAGAGAGTGCACGTGCATCAGAAAAGTTTAAGGGCTTGATGGAAGTTATGGAAAGCAACAATGCTCCCAAGTGGCTTGAGGTAGATAACAGTGCTGTATCAGCAAAAGTTATCGCTCTTCCTAAGAGAGATGACATTGACTTCCCGTTCGAAGAACAGCTCATCGTAGAGTTGTACTCAAAGTAAAACAGCACCTCCGCGCACTTAGCCGGACAAGAAGCCCGGTGAAAACATTATTTTAACAGGAGGAAACTTTTATGATCGAAATAGAAAAGCCTAATATATCCACAATTAACTTAAGCGAAGATGGCTCAAAGGGTAAATTTATCATTGAGCCTCTTGAAAGAGGATACGGAACAACACTCGGCAATTCACTTCGCAGAGTCTTGCTCAGCTCACTTCCGGGTGTAGCTGTAGTAAGCGTAAAAATTGACGGTGTACTCCATGAGATTTCAACAATTCCCGGTGTAACAGAAGATGTAACAAACATTATTCTTAACATAAAGGGAATTACAGCAAAGCTTCACACACAGGGTCCCAAGACAGTTGTTATAGACGTAACAGGTCCTAAGGACGTAACTGCGGGTGATATTCAGCAGGATGCTGATATTGAAGTTCTCAATCCTGACCATCATATTGCTACGGTCAGCGAAAACACACGTTTGTATATGGAGCTTACATTTGATCACGGTCGCGGTTATGTTTCTCAGGAAAAGAACAAACAGAACAACGAATCCGTTATCGGTGTGATCTATACAGATTCCATTTACACTCCCGTGTACAACGTTAGCTACACAGTTGAAAATACTCGTGTAGGCAACATAACTGACTACGATAAGCTAACCCTTGAGGTATTGACTAACGGCACTATCAGTGCTAAAGAGGCAATTTCCCTCGGTGCCAAGATACTCAACGAGCATCTCAATCTGTTTGTAGACTTATCAGATGAGCCTATGAAGACAGATATATTGGTTGAACGCGAAGAAACAATCAGAGAAAAAGTTCTTGAGATGACCATTGAGGAGCTTGAACTGTCCGTAAGAAGCTTCAACTGTTTGAAGCGTGCGGGAATAGATACCGTTCAGGATCTTACAAATCGCACGGAAGAGGACATGATCAAGGTCAGAAACCTCGGCAAGAAATCGCTTGAAGAAGTTATACAAAAATTGCACTCACTCGGACTTGACCTCAAGAAAGAGGAAGACTGAGAGAAGAGAAGTAATATTCGCTCATTTAATTGAAATGTAAGAAGGAGGTCCCTTACAATGCCAGGAACCAGAAAACTCGGCAGACCTACTGCTCACAGACAGGCGATGTTAAGAGGAATGGTGACCTATCTCCTCGAGAACGGCTCCATTGAAACTACTCTTACCAGAGCAAAAGAAGTACGTAGTTTGACCGAAAAAATGATTACACTCGGCAAGAAGAACACTCTTGCCGCTAAGAGAGCTGCTATGTCTTTCATTACAAAAGAAGACGTAGTTAAGAAGCTTTTTGATACAATTGCTCCCGAATATGCTGACAGAAACGGTGGATACACACGTATGTTTAAGTTGGGTCCCCGTCGTGGCGACGGAGCAGAAATGGCTCTTATAAAGCTTGTTGCTGACGAAAAGGAAGCAAAGAAAGAAACAAAGAAAGCTGCTAAGACAGAAGAAAAGAAAGTTGAAGAAGTTAAGGCTGAAGCAACTGAAGAAACCAAAGCAGAATAATTAGTTTTTTAAAGTAGGGGACTCATGCTTTGGGCTTGAGTCCCTTGTCTTTAATTTGCGTAGGTAATTGTCTTGTTTTACAAGGAGAACGTGATATGTCTGAAAAAGAGAATGTAAATAAGGGTGGAATATCTGTTGAGACCGAACACATATTCCCGATCATAAAGAAATGGCTTTATTCAGAGAAGGAGATATTTCTTCGAGAGATAGTAAGTAACGCAAGTGACGCTGTTACGAAACTCAGAAGACTTATTTCTTTAGGAAAAGTAAAGAATATAGAAGATGATTTTAGAATAAACGTTATACTGAATAAAGAAGAAAAGACTTTGACAGTAAGCGATAACGGAATAGGAATGACACTTGATGAAGTTAAGAACTATATTTGTCAGATAGCCCTTTCCGGAGCGCTTGATTTTATAAAAGAATACGAGGGAGACGATACCTCGAAAAATGGAATTATAGGTCATTTTGGCTTAGGTTTTTACTCATCGTTTATGGTAAGTGACACCGTTGACGTTATAACCAAATCATATACCGATTCTCCCGCTATAAAGTGGGTTTGTAACGAAGCGGGTGAATATGAAATATTTGAAGACGTTGAAAAGAGCAGCCGAGGAACTGACGTTGTTATGCACATCAGCGAGGAAGAGGCTGAATTTCTATCCGAAAATAAGATCAGGGATATATTGAACAAGTACTGTTCGTTTATGCCGGTTGAAATATATTTTGAAAATGCTAATGAAGAGCATAAATGTGAATGTGATCACGAGGAAGGCGAGTGCGATTGCAAACACGAAAAACAGCCCATTAACGATACCAATCCCCTGTGGCAGAAGTTGCCGAGTGAATGTGAAGAAAAAGAATACGGTGATTTTTACAAAAAAGTTTTCTTCGATTATAAAGAACCGCTGTTTCACATTCATATAAATGCGGATTATCCTTTGAATTTTAAAGGAATACTTTATTTCCCGAGAATCAATCACGAATACGACAGCCTTGAAGGTCAGGTCAAACTTTACTATAATCAGGTTTTTGTGGCTGACAACATAAAAGAAGTTATCCCCGAATTTATGCTTATGCTTAAGGGTGTACTCGATTGTCCCGAGTTGCCTTTGAACGTGTCAAGAAGCTATCTGCAGAACAGCGCGTACGTTGCAAAGATGTCGGCGCATATTGTTAAGAAGGTTGCAGACAAGCTTAACGGTATGTTTACGAACGAGCGTGAGAAGTATGAAGGACTTTGGGACGATATCAAGATGTTTATAGAATACGGTTGTATGAGAGACCGTAAGTTCTATGAAAGAGTTAAGGGAAGTCTTATGTTTGCGTTGTCAGACGGTAGACACGTTACCATTGACGAATATCTTGAGAATGCTAAAGATAAAAACGAAAATACGGTATATTATGCTAACGATAAGACGGTTCAGGCGCAGTATATATCACTTTTCAATGCCCGTCAGATAGACGTAGCTCTTCTTGACAAGGTGATGGACGTATCATTTATGGGTATGCTTGAGCAGGAAAGAGGCATAAAGTTCGTCCGTGTTGACGCAGATATTGAGGCGTTAAAGGGCGAGGGTGAAGCTTTTGAAAACGAAGAATTGGCAAACGTATTTAAAGAAGTTAGTAAGAACGAAAAATTAAATATTAAGTTTGAGGTTTTGGCAGACGAAAAGACCCCCGCGCTTTTGAATATATCCGAGGAGACGAGAAGACTTGACGATATGATGAGGTTCTATGCTTCTCACGGCGGTAACGAGACACTAAATATGCCTATAGATACGACTCTTGTACTTAATACTCAAAGTGAACTTATAAAGAAGATGTGTGAAGATACGAAGAGTGAAAAGACAAAGCTTATAGCATATCAGGTGTATATGTTGGCAAATCTTGCGCAGAGACAGCTTTCTGCTGATGAGATGCAGGAGTTTTTGAAGTGCAGTTTTGAACTTCTTAAGGATAATATTAATTAAAAATAATAGAATAAGACTATAAGGAATAAGTATATGGCATCTATTGAAGACAAGAAGTTGAAAATAGACGAAAACTTAAATGTCAATGCTAAAGACCTATCAGATATACTTGAAAAGAGAGTTGCCCATATTTGTGAGAAGATCAGACTTATGGGAGATGAAAATGATAGTGATTATATTGATTTAAAAAAGTCTTTGGCAAGTGGAAAAAATAAGACCGAGCCCATTTTGAAAGAAAACGAAAAGTACGTAGAGTGTGTTAGAAAGAGTGTAGATATATACGATAAGATAAACGGAGTGAACAATTTTTATTCCGAATTCAAGAAGACGAATACGGAAAATGAGAGTAACGATATTTTTTTTGAATATGATACTGTCGTATATTTAAAAAATTCACTTTCTGATATTGCATACAAAAATTTCTCGTTAACTTTAAAGGATGCGAGAGTGTCTTATGAAGAATCATTTACAGCCGTTTGCGAGGAAGTATATTACGGACGAGCGCCGTATTGTATTTTGCCGATTGAGACGTCAGAGGACGGGCGGTTATCGGGTTTTGGGAATATGATTCGCAAATACGAGCTGAAAATAGTTTTGAGTTGTACTGTCGAGAGTGCGAACGGGAAAATGACGAAGTTTGCACTTTTAAAAAGGGATATAGGTGTTATTGAGTGCCCTTCACAAATGTATGACGGAGAGTATCTTGAAATAGCTTTTAATTTCAATGAAGAGAATGGGCTTATTAAGGTACTCAGCGCGGCAGATTATTATGGTTACAGCTTGAATAAAATTGATTCTATACCCATATACTATTCAGAAAAAGATTATTATTTTGATGTGGTTTTCAAGGGTAACGGCGAGTTGGATAAGTTTTTATTATGGCTCGAACTTGAAATGCCGGGGTATGAAATAATAGGAATATACAAACATATTAAGGCTACAAACGGCAAAGTCGGAGGTTAAGTATGAACGATTATTTAAACGAGTACAAAAGATGGAAAAACAATGATTCTATTGACAACGATATAAAAGAGGCTTTGTGTAAAATGGAGGGTGACGAAAACGAGATAAAAATGTGGTTTTCGTCGGATATCTCATTTGGAACGGCAGGACTTCGTGGAGTTATGACTGCGGGTACGAACGCTATGAACGTTTACACCGTAGGCAGAGCAACGCAGGGAATAGCAAATCTTATAAACAGCATTGGAAAGAGCGACAGAGGCGTTGCTATTGCATACGATTGCAGAAATAATTCTGAAAGATTTGCGAAGGTATCAGCAGAGGTTTTAGCAGCAAACGGAGTAAAGGTATATATATTCGAGTCGCTTCGCCCGACACCCGTTCTTTCGTTTGCATTGAGAGAACTCAATTGTATTGCCGGAATTAACATAACCGCATCTCACAATCCCGCAAAATATAACGGATATAAAGCGTATTGGGAAGACGGAGCTCAACTTGCATCGGAAGAAGCAAATACGGTTGCCGAGTATATGAGAAATACCGATATATTTGACGACGTAAAGAGAGTGGATTTTGATAAAGCTGTTGATGAGGGCAAGATTGTTATAATCGGCAGAGAAATTGACAAGATCTATTTAAAGAATGTAAAAGAACAGGCAATAAACCCTGAACTTTTTGAAAAAGTGGCGGATACTTTGAAGATAGTTTACACACCGCTTCACGGAACCGGTAGAGTTCTTGTTCCCGAGATATTGAAAGAGTGCGGACTTCGTAATCTTTATACTGTTGACAGCCAGATGGAGCCTAACGGAGATTTTCCCGGAACTCCCAACCCCAATCCCGAGTTCCCCGAAGTTTTTGAAGAGGGCATAAAACTTGCTGAAAAGGTTAAGAGTGATCTTATTATCGCAACAGACCCTGATGCTGACAGAGTGGGTGTTATGGTACGTGACGATAAGGGAGAATTTAAGACACTTACGGGTAATCAAGTTGGTGCACTCCTTCTTGATTATATTATCAAGGCATATAAGGAAAAAGGTATTAAGCTTGACAATCCTTACGCAGTAAAGACGATCGTTTCTACCGAACTTGCGACGAAGATATGTGATGAAAACGGTGTTAAACTCCATAACGTACTTACCGGATTTAAGTTTATCGGTGAAGTGATCAAGAACTACGAAGCCAAAGGATACGGAGACTTTTTGCTTGGTTTTGAGGAAAGCTACGGTTATCTAAAGGGAACGTATGCAAGAGATAAAGACGCTGTTGTTGCGACTATGCTTATATGTGAAATGGCGGCGCATTATATGCAGAAGAATATGACGCTTTATGATGCGATGATAGACGTTTATAACAGATACGGATATTATTTCGAAGGCGTTCAGAATATATATATGGAAGGTCTTGACGGCAAAGAAAAGATGGATGCGTTTATGGAAAACCTGAGAAATAATCCCTTAAAAGAATTGGGAGGGGTTGAAGTAACATCCGTGCGTGATTATAAGAGCGGTATTATAACTGACGTTAAGACAGGAAAGACAGAATCGACAGGACTGCCTTCATCTAACGTGTTGTATTATGTTAACGCAAAGGGAGATGTTGTTGTTGTAAGACCGTCGGGAACGGAACCTAAACTTAAGCTTTATTTCCTTGTAAACGGAGAGACACCTGATAAGGCAAATGAAGCGCTTGAAGCTTGTAAGAGCACAATGCAAAAATATTTATAAAATAAACACCCAAAATGGTAAAACATTTTGGGTGTTTTATTAGTATAATGAGCCTTTTGTTTGCCCGACAAGTTTGTTTTAAATAATGTAGCCCTCTCCGTCAGCCTACGGCTGCCACCTCTCCCAAAGTGAGAGGCTTTATACTCCCGATAAGTTCATTTTAATTAATATAGCGAGACAAAGCCAAATAACAAAAAACAATCCTCCGATATCGTATTTTCCGTCTTGAGTGAGCATAACCCGACCTAAACAGATTAAAAATCTTATGTTTATGTAAGGTGCAGTGAAACAAAGCGTTTAGGGGGTGGGGATCAAAGGGCGGGGGGAATCGCAACCCCTCGCCCTTTTGGCGACTTCTTTGGTTACTTTC
>JBGVPD010000031.1:0-20316 GCA_045126815.1 Eubacteriales bacterium | reverse complement strand
GTCGCAGCAAGAAAGTAACATAAAAAGAAAGTAAGGTAAGTTATTTTTATTCCAATAATGTCAGAAAAGTTTATAAAACGGGGCGTCGAGGACGTCGCCCCCTACCAAGTTAGGAGGGTAAGTATTTTTTATTCCAATATTTTTGGCGAAAAACGTATGAAATAGCGGGACGTCGAGGTAGGGGTTCCCCAAACCGCACGTCGTAAGGTTTGGGGGTTCTCGTGTGCGCCGTCCCCTACCAGTTAGGAGGGGAAGTAATTTTTTAAACCGATAATATTGGCGAAAACCCAAAAATGTGTTGGCAAAAACCAACACATTTTTATGTTATATCTCCTTTACCCTGATTATTCCAACGCTGATATCATCTGAACGCGTGTTATTGCTTACAGCGCTTTCCAGTATCTTATCAGCCATTTTTTGAAGGTCGTCTTCCCACGAATACGTAAGAATATCGCTCACCCTTACCATATCTTGCGAAGACTGACCGACACCGTCGCTTACCATAACTATAACGTCACCGCTTTCCAGTGCAAAATTTACTTCTTCAGCGTTAATTTCTTTTGTTATTCCCACCGGCATGGTGTTGGAATTTATCCTGAAGATCTTATCCCCTCTGAGCACGTAGGATGCAACGGCGCCGCTCTTGACAAAACAAGCTTTTCCGTTAAGCAAGTCTATTTCAAGCAGGTCGACGGTAGAAAAACACTCGGTGTTTTTACTCCTTATAAAGTTGTTGAGCATTTCCATAGCGACGGGTTTGCTGTTTCCCGCCATAAGCATTTTTTTGAGAAAGATACCGCAAAGACGTGACGTTAACGCCGCCTCTCTGCCGCTTCCCATACCGTCGCTTATGAGTGAATAAAAGTAGTCGTGCCCATTTTCGAACATACATATAAGGTCACCGCAAAATTTTTCGTTATGCTTTGTGTTTGACGCTGCCGCATATTCGGCGTTAAATCTTCTTTCCGATTCAAGATTCATCGTTATGTAGTCGCCGTCAACCGAAAAAGAGGGCGGTGTTAGTTTTGCCGAGCATATATTTTCAAAACAAGTTCTGATCTCATTTGATGACATTTTCATTGAAGTAATATCCACACCGCTGACGTGAATAGATTTTTTTCTTTTTCCGTAGACGCAAACACTTCGGGCGCTGAAACGTATTTTCCGAATAGCCTCGGTAAGCTTGTCCCTTAAAATTTCGTCCGGTAAAAATTCCTCGCAGTTTATTTTAACTGCCGAAGTCAACAAATGAGCCATAGACTCATAGTCCATAGCAAATATTTCGGTTTTGTTTTGCTTGATCATCCTTTCTAACAATTCAGCGTGAGTATCGTTTATTTTTTCCAACATTCTGTCCATATTGCGACATCTTTGTGACATATAGCTTGGTACTGTATTCGTTTCAACATACCCCTTATCACATAAAGCCTTAGCTATTTTTGAAAAAACATCTTGGGTTGACGAATATTCTTTTTCCCAGCAAGTACGTCTATAGACGCATTTTGGACAGTATGTGTCGCAAATATCGTCGCAAATTTGCCGAGTATCGATGATACTCGGTCTTTTAACTCTGTCGCTTAACGTGTAAAAGACTTCGGATAGATCGGAAAAGGCGTTTGATAGGGCTTCAAAGCGTTTTTCGGTATCTTTTCGTCTTTTTTCGGCTAACATAAGACTGATATCGGCGTCGTCGGTGGGTGAAATACCGTCTGTGTATAGTTTTAATTTAGGCAACCAGCCGAACTGGGCAAAGGGTAAAAAGATTATAGACGTAAACAAAAACTCGGGTACGAAATATGTAAGCCCCTGCCAACCGTCAACGTAGATACCGCACATAATGCCCACCATGCACGAAATTGCCAATGCAGCCGCGTTTCCCAATCTCCAAAGTACCCCAGCCGTCATACCGATTATTGCAAAAACGGGTGCCATAGGCACGTTGCAAAAAAGTCCGCATATCAGCCCGTAAACTCCCCCCCTCATAGAACCTGCGGTTTTGGATATGTAAAGGGCGATTGCCGTTACGGCAATAGAGCCGATCGAAAATCCAAAAATATAAACATCAGACAGAGACAATGATATTGATGCCAATATTGCAATAAGTCCTATTTCCCGTCGTACGCTGAATTTATACTCTGCGTCATTGGTGTAATCGTACATTTTTATGAGAAGAGGAACAGTTGCAATTTCAAAAAGTCCCCCTATTATATCGTAGTACAGAAATCCGAAGTAAGCCATACGGTATGCGCTGACCAAAAGTGAGCCGCTGAAACCGAAGAGCAGTTTATATTTTATATCCTCGTCAAAAAGCTTAAAAGATTTGTCAACCATACCGACGTTGCGGTAGATAAGAATTCTTGCCAAAAAAACTGCAGTATATATAAGAAAAAGCGGTAAGGCAAGTCCCGTTTTTTCGTTAGCCGCAGAAACGAGCAATCCCAAATACACGAAAAAGGCGTATTTCTTAGCCGAGCACAGATATGCGTGGCCTAATGGGAGTGAAGAATAGGCAAGAGTTATAGATCCGAAAAGATAGCCGATAAACGTATTAGCCGTTATAAGAAGGGCGCTTTTTATGTATTTCGGCAGGTCTTTGATCAGTTCGTCTTTAGTTTTAGGCAAGTCTTCGAAATACGTACTGAAATAATTAGTAATCGCTCTTTTTACCGACTTTTCCGTGTCGGTTTTTTTGCCGTCCATTTTAAACCTCCGTTATATTTTTTTGTTTACTCGAGTAAAACAATTTTACATCTTACAAGGAAAAATGTTTGTCGGCATCTGATAGGCGTATAATAATTTATTTTGACGGGGAAGATAGTAAAAGTTGATATTGCGTTATTTCCCGAAAATTTCGTGTTAGATTTAGAGTTTTGGGGAAAAATGGAGTCATATTTTTTGATATGTTTTTTAAGCACTTTTGGGCGCTCGGAGTAATATTATAATAAAGAGGGGAATAAAAATGTATTTTGTTTCTCTCGAAAAAATAAAATTAATATTCAAAAAGTGTGATTAAAAAACAAGGAAATGTGGCAAAAATATTTTTGTAAGACGTAAATAAAAAAATGGAGTGTGAATTTATCTTGACGGTAAAACGCGGAGATATCTATTATGCGGATTTAAGTCCGGTTGTGGGAAGCGAACAAGGCGGACTTCGACCGGTTTTGATAATACAGAATGACGTAGGCAATAAATACAGTCCAACGGTTATAGCGGCAGCGATAACGAGCAAACTCAGCAAATCGAAAATGCCCACTCACATAGATGTATACGCATCACAATTCGGACTTGCAAAAGATTCCGTTATATTGCTTGAACAGATACGTACGATAGATAAAAAAAGGTTAAAAGAAAAAATGGGACATCTTGACAGTGACGTTATGCAGCAGGTGAACGATGCGTTGTCGGTATCGTTCGGTCTGACGACGCAAGGGGTTACGCCGCCAAGCGCCGTTGGGGTGCAGACGGGCACAAACGTAGGTTAAAGAAACAAAAAAATACCACTCAAAACGAGTGGTGTTTTTATTTTAAAAATGATAAGAACTAAATTTTTTCGCTAACAATATTGGATTAAGATTATTTTGAATTCAAACTGGTAGGGGAGAACTGTGTTCTCCTGTTTTATAAACGGTTTTCGCCAATAAAATTGTCTTAAAAATCACTTCCCCTCCTAACTGGTAGGGGGCGACGTCCCCGACGCCCCGTATTATAAACTTTTCTGACATTATTGGAATAAAAAAACTTTACTTACTTACTTACTTTTTATGTTACTTTCTTGCTGCGACAAGAAAGTAACCAAAGAAGTCGCCAAAAGGGAGAGGGGTTGCGATTCCCCCCTCCCTTTGAACCCTACCCCCTAAACGCTTTGTTTCACTGCATCGTACATAAATATAAGATTTTTAATCTGTTTAGGTCGGGTTATGCTCACACAAGACGGGAAATATGCCGTCGAGGGATTGTTTTTTGTTTGTGTAAAGCTTATGTTTTATTTAAGACGGTTTATCAGTTTATTAGGATTGTAATTGATGTTTGTTTAAGATGTTTTAAAACGTAAAAAAGTATGTTTTAACGGGGCGTCGTGATAGGGGTTCCCCGAACCGCACGTAGTAAGGTTTGGGGGTTCTCGTGGACGTCGCCCCCTACAAATTAGAAAGGAAAGCAATTTTTCATCCAATATTGTTGGTGAAAAAAAGAAAAACGCAAATTTGCGTTTTTCTTATGATAATTATTCTTGTGCTGAAAGTGCAGCGCCGATAACCGTGCTGAACTGCGAATACTGCGGAATAACAAAATTTACTCCAAACATATTGTTAAGTGTGTCGAAGATCTCTTTGCTTTGAGGTACTTTTGTTAAGTTACCCGTAAGTACGATATCTTTTATGTTGTGATTTCTTGCGGCAAATACGGCAAGCATACCTGCAACTTCAAACACCATATTAATAATACCCAATGCTACGTCGCTCTTGGTTGCCATATCGCTTATTTTTCCAAAGTTAGCCGCCGTCATTATCTCGGGCAATCCGCCGAAATCCGATTGGTTGGATATATCTTTAATTCTAAGGTCGATGTTATTCAAATCGCCGTCTTTCGCCAATTCAACTATATGGTCTATCTCGTCCATTTTTAAAAGCTGTTTGCTGAGTCCCATAAGAGTACCTCCGCCAACACCCGTGCCGCCGAGGTAGTCAATAACGTTACCTTCTTTGGAGTAAACTAATGCCGTACCCGTACCGAGACTTACTACTATAGCTTCTTTAAGGCCCGACAAATAAAGTCCGCCTTTGCCCACGCACTGAAATTCGGGTACGCTCTCGCATTTTAACCCATAAAGCGGTTTTGTAACAAACGTTGAGCCAACACCTGTCATCATAACGCGGCTGATCTCGTTAAGTTCTATTGAGTTTTCCAATGTAAACTTACCAAAAGCTCCGTATATTGACGTTATTTGGTCTGTTGCTCTGACAAAAAGAGGATTAATAAGTTTTTTATTCTCGTCAAATCCCACGATCTTCGTGGTACTTCCGCCAACATCTATTCCGATTACGTATTTAGCCATTTTGTGAACCGCCTTTTTAATGTTCTTCATTTACAAACATAATATCATTTTCTGTAAAAAAATTCAAGTAAATACGGTAAATAACTAAAATCTAATATATATTGGGGAGTTTTTTGAAGAAAAAACGTTAATTTGGTTGCAAAAAGTGAGCCTTTGTGATAAAATCATAGTATTGGTAAATAAAATTTACGAAATGAGGTCTCGTTTTATGGGAGATAAAAAGACAAAATTTAGAAGTGCTATCGGCGGATATAACAAAGAGGACGTGAACAGCTATATCGAAATGCTCAGCACGAAATATCATAACGAAGATACTGAAAATAAAGAAAAGATAGCGAAACTCGAAAAGAAGATAAAAGAGCTTGAGGAAGAATTAGAGGAAAAGGGCGAACTTTCTCTTGAAGAAAACAAAGAACTGAAAGAGAACGCAGAAAAAGCCGAAAATATAATATCCGAGCTCAGAAATACAGTTGACAAGCTTAACGGCGAAAAAGAAGAGATCGTCAAGGAAAATGCGGTTTTACGTGACAGAATTACCGAGCTTGAAAAGGTTAATGAAGATAATGCTGAACTGTATGAAAAATCAAGCAAGTATGACAAAGTAAGCGAACAGATAGGTTCGATGATAGTAAGCGCAAATGCAAAGGCAGAAAGCATTGTTAGCGAAGCAAATCTCAGAGCAAGAGTTGCATCAAATGAAATGATAAACAACGTTTACGACAGACTTTGCGAGGTTAACGATAAGTACACGAATGAAATTATTACAAAAACGGTTCAGTTTGCCGAAGAGTTGAAAAAGGTATCAATGGATGCTGAAGCCTTCCGTTCAAGCACGAAAGACTCGGTAAGAGAAGAATGTGAGGGTATAAAAGAGTTTTTAGAGTCTACCAAAAGGGTTATAGTTGAGGGTAATAACGAATAAAGTATATACCAAGATAGACAGAAAAAGAACGGTGGATAATATATGAAACTCGGTGAAAAGATCCGCAAGGCGAGGTTGGCGTTAGGAATGACGCAGTCGGAGCTTGCAGGGGATTTTATAACAAGAAATATGTTGAGCCAAATAGAAAACGGGTTAGCGATGCCGTCTTTACAGACGGCATTGTATATTGCCGATAAGTTAGGATTAGATGCGGGAATACTCTTTTCCGAGGGGGATAACAAAAGCGTTTATTTTGTTAGTCGAAAACTGCCCGAACTAAAGACTATGTTTGCAAAAGGCGAGTATGACAAGTGTATTGAAACGTGTCTTGAAAATTCGGAAGAGTGTGACGAGGCAAACTATATTTTGGCTGAATGTTATATGAAAAAGGCGTACGATGCTTATAACAAGGGTAAACTCCGTCACGCGTTAAAGTTTGGGGAAAATGCATTAAAGTACGGTTCAAAAACTTTTTACTCATCTGACTGTATAAAGCAGAAAAATGATGCGCTTGAAGTTATGGTATCGATATTGACGCCCTATTTAAAACAGACCAAGCATAAGAACGAAGTGAAAAAATATTTAGTTGATTATTTTGTAGAAAACAGCGAAAAAAAGTCTTTATACTTCACTCAAAACGAAGCAAGGTTGCTTATGGTGAGCGGAAAATATTCGGATGCTTTAAACATACTCAAAGAGTTGCTTAAAGAAAAAGAATATAGCGTACCTTTTGAATATACTTTGTACTGCGATCTTGAAGAATGTTACCGTGAAATAAAAGATTATGAGAATGCATACACGTATTCGCAAATGTCAAAAAGACTTTTTGAAGAAATGCAACAGTAAAAAAAGCAACGCCTAAGAGTCGTACTCTAAAGGACAGTAAAACAAAGTACGAAAACACCCATAGTTTTTAAAACTGTGGGTGTTTTTAATATTCTCTTTATTTGTTAGTCAAGTTGTGCTATAATACAACTGACCGATAAATAAGAATTTGACGGAGATTAGATATGCTTGAAAAGATGGCTGATTTTTTTGAAAATAGATTAGATGGATACGATGAACATATGATGACCAATATTGAAGCGGCAGACGAGTTCTATCCCTTTACAGCGAAGCAGTTGCCGACTACCGAAAACTGCCATATACTTGATTTGGGATGTGGCACAGGATTGGAGTTAGAAGAATACTATCCGCTAAATCCGTCCGCAAAGATAACGGGTGTCGATTTGTCACAAGGAATGTTGTCGGCTCTGAAAAAGAAATTTGCCGATAAAGACATTACTTTGATTTGCGGTTCCTATTTTGATGTACCTTTTGGTGTGTCCTTGTTTGATAGTGCGGTATCGGTGGAGAGTTTGCACCATTTCACAAAGGCCGAAAAAGTCCCTTTATATGCCAAACTGCATAGAGCATTAAAAGACGGTGGATATTTTGTACTGACGGACTACTTCTCTTTGACTGATGAAGAAGAACAGATGCACCGACAAAACTTGAGTGAATTGAAAACAGAGCAAGGAATTTCAGATGATGCGTTTTACCATTACGACACTCCTCTTACTGTAAAACACGAAACAGAAGCACTTCTTGAAGCAGGTTTTTCTTCCGTAGAGGTGCTGAAAAATTGGGGTGCGACTTATACCATAAAAGCAGTTAAGTAAATTCCAATTTGTAGGTGTGTAATGGAACATAAATTGATAGAACTAACCAATAAGGACGAGGTTTGCCGAACATACGAAATTTACAAGCACTGTATGTTTATGCCTACCGAAGAAAAGTTTGATAAAAAAATAGACCTATTCTTGAATGATAACTCCGTAAAAATCTTTGCTTGTTTAAATCAAGGTAAGATTATAGGAGTTATGGTTGTTTCTTTTATAGAGGAGAAGAAAATTGAAATTATAGGTATTGCAGTAGAGGTATCTGCTCGTGGAAAAGGTGTTGGCTCTTATATGATAAATCAAGTAGTAAATAATTACGGCTTACTATCTGTATGTGCTGAAACAGATAATGATGCCGTTGGGTTTTATCAGAAGAATGGTTTCAATATTATAGAGTTCTCCGAAACCTATGGTGCAGAAACTGTTGTTCGCTACAAATGCGAATTAACCAAATAATCAAATTCAAGTTTATCGAATAGATGATATTTATAAAAGGGTATTAGGTTCTCCTAAAGATTGGAAAATGTGCCGTACATTTTCCCTGCTTGTTACGGTATAAGACAAAATAAAAAGCCTCCCTTGTGTAAAGGGAGGTGGCAAAAATCTTTGATTTTTGACGGAGGGATTGTTAGGTATCTGCACTTAACAATCCCCCAATCTTTTTGCTTTGCAAAAATCCAGCCCCCTTTACACAAGGGGGCCTTTTTACTGTCCTTACGGGTACAACGCCTATGCGTTGCTTTTTTTGCTTTTTGTTTTGTTGTTTATGCTGTTAATTCCTATTGCAATAAGTAACATTATGTAAGCGGCGAGTGAAAATGACGCTATGTATATTATAAGACAGAAAGGATAGGGAACTACTTGCTGTACTAATGAATAAACGGGCAAACTCGGTTCACAGTAGGGACTTATGTAAAGCATATTAAAAGATTCTCTTTCAAGCAAACCTGTAATGTGTGCCGTTTCGTTCATGGCTATTGCCGAAATAATAATTACCGCAAAAACCGCTATCGCAGGAAGAATAGTTTTATGTTTTAACTCAATATATCCACTGCAAAGCAGATATATGCCAAGAGCCACCATAGAGCCGTGACAAACCATAGTTTGAATGTTTATGCCTATCGTGCCGATAAACACCTGAGCGGGATATACCATAACACATAGTCCGCCGAACAGTGAAAACGTCGCAAGGTAATTACATAGTGCTTTATGTATTTTTTGATTTTTAACCAGTGCCGCAAAAAGACCTATGTACATCGGTGTTGAACAAAACTGAAACGGAAATGCATACCATTGATAGTCGGCAGTTATCACGTTGCCGTCATAGGAAAATGTGTAATTAAATTGTTTATAAATTTCAAGCAGTATTGATAAAAGCGAAAATATTAGGATAATCGTTCTGACCGTTTTTTCTTTTGGTTTTTTCCAAGCCTTATACAGTGCAATAGCCGTAACGACAGTCAGTACGACAAACAGTAAATGAAACCACCCATACATCTCGGGCGTGTTCATATCTTTATCAAGAACATTAATAAGCTTACCCAAAAAATGCATTTCATATTCCCCCTTTATAATGCTGATTTTATCACAAAATATGACATATAACAATAGATGATTAAAAAATAGTTAAAGATATTTTATTTTTTGGTTTACATTTATCCTATTTCAAATTAATAAGGTAAATCTCTAATTATACTATGTTGTCAAATCTGAATTTTTGAATGTCGCGCATATATTCCAACAAACTCTGCATCATTTTTTTGGAAGAGAGGTACGTGCCGTCATCGTCGGCGGTACAACCCGCTTTTGCAGAGCTTAATTCTTTGGTAAAATTAATAATAAAGTCGTATTTGATTACGGAAGAAAAAAGTTCTTTTTTTGACTCCCATTCGGACTCTATTTCATAGAGAATATTTTTCGTATCATCTTCCGGTATTTCGGGCAACTCTTTTACTTTTTGTATAATACTATCAAGACAGTTTGCCGTATATAGCCCGTTAAATACGGTAAAGGATAAAACGATTATTAAAAGCAAGAGTGGCAAGGCAATTTGTTTCATATTATGTCTCCTATTTTTACAATATTAATATTATCTGCATCGTCAACTGTAAACAAAAACACGTCTTTAAGACTGCAAGAGTGTAATTTCAACTGTTTTGTAAGCCACTTTTTGTTGTGTCCCGAAAGAGAAAGGTTAAAGTTGCTGATCTGACCGTCGGCTATGATCGTGTGGGTAATCCCCTTTTCTTTGGAATGAATATTTAAATCTTCCAACGTTACGTTACGGGCATACATTTTAGGAACGACCGAAAGCTGACCGTTTTCCTCAAGAATGGCATATTCGACCTCTGATATGTCAAAAATATTCTTGATTCGCAACTGTGAAAGAAGTTCGTCAAGGCTGATTCGCACCTTTTCCATTTCGCTTTTGCATATCTTACCTTTTTTAACAATAAAGCTTGGAGAGCCGCCGAACACCTTTTTTATTCTACGGCTTTTGATCGATATAAAAGATACGATCATTTCAAGTGAGATAAGGACTATTATTGGCACGATCGAGAAGGTTATGGGTATGGTGCTGTCGGAAATGGGAGTCGCGGCAAGTTCAGACAGAAGCATAGTTATGGTGAATTCTGACAGTTCAAGTTCACCGAGCTGTCTTTTTCCCATAACCTTCATAGCGCCCACAAGTAAGATGTAAGTTATTGTAGTTCTGATTAAAAGTGTATACATACAAAACCTCTATATGTTTTTTTGTTATTATTCCATAAAAATATGCTAATTAAACCTATAAAAATACAAAAAAGGGGTTGACAAAAATATTTTTGTGTGATATTATATTAAAGCTTGATTTAGAGAGCATAATAAAATTGTTGCCCCATTAGCTCAGATGGTAGAGCACTTGACTTTTAATCAAGGTGTCCGGAGTTCGACTCTCCGATGGAGCACCACGAAAAGAACCTGCACTTGTCTTGGACAAATGTAGGTTCTTTTCAGCTAATTAATATAATTTTTAGGAGAGTGTATTGCCGATATGGATATGAAAGATATGCTTTTTGAAAAAAAGATAGAAAGTGAAACAAAGTTTGACGGAAGGATCGTAAGAATAGAAACGGATACCGTAGAACTTGCGAACGGAAAGACTGCATATAGAGAGATTGTAAGAAAGAATGGCGGAGTGTGTGTCGTTCCTTTAACTGAAGATAACGAAGTTATTTTGGTCAACCAGTTCAGATATCCGTATGGAGAAGTAGTAAAAGAAGTACCTGCGGGTAAAATGGAAAGTAATGAAGATCCTCTTGTGTGCGGACTTCGTGAGTTGTCGGAAGAAACGGGATATACGGCAGGGAACGTTGTTTCTTTAGGCGTATTCTATCCGTCTCCCGGTATTATGGACGAAATTTTATATATGTATCTTGCAACAGATTTAAAAAAGGGCGAGGTGCATCTTGACGAGGACGAATTTTTGACGAGCGAAAAGCTTCCTCTTGAAAAAGCGGTACAGATGATACTTAACGGAGAAATGCCCGACGGAAAGACGCAGACGGCAATTCTTAAAACATGGGTGTACTTACAAAAGAACAAATAAAAATACCGGAGTGACACATTAGGATAGTTATTATTTGACCGTTCGTAAGAGTTTTTTAACTAAATTTTATGTTTTTTTTGAAAAACTATTGTAATTTTACAAAAGTATGTGTATAATACCCCCACGAAATAAATACAGGGGAGCTTGTGTTTGCAGGCTGAGAGGCAGGTGATCCTGCGACCCTATAACCTGATCCGGATAATGCCGGCGTAGGTAGCATAAACAAAGTGTAATGATACATCACTTTCTAAATGCCTTCGCCGAGGTCTTCTCCGGTGGAGGCAATTTTTCTGTCAGACCGAATCTATGTATTAACCGGCTCTCCGGGGCAAATAACGGGAGAGATCGTTATTCAAGAACAAAAAACCCGACGAGATGATTTTAATCTAACGGCAGAGTTTTTGGAATATAAGCGTCAGATTCTTGATCTTATCAACAAAGGGGGGTGACTATTGTGAAACGTTGTGTGATTGTGGGCGGTGCTGACATCAATAATTACGTTTTTATAAATGAAAAAATATGTTCAGATGACTACGTAATTTTCTGCGACAGCGGTTTAAAGCATTTATCACATTTACAGGTAAATCCAAGTTTGATCGTTGGTGATTTCGATTCGCACGAAAATCCGCATCTTGATGTAGAGACCATAGTTCTTCCTTGCGAAAAAGACGATACTGATACTGTATATGCCGTAAAGGAAGCGGTCAAGAGAGGTTTTGATGAATTTCTTTTAATAGGAGTTGTCGGGGCAAGACTTGACCACACTCTCGGTAATGTATCCATTCTGGTGTATCTTGATTCGATTGGGAAGGAAGGCTGCATCATAGATGATTATTCCGAAATGGAGATAGTAGCTGACAAGCCTGTTTATATTAGCGATCAGTATTCCTATTTTTCTCTCTTGAATATTACCGGCTGTGCCAAGGGCATCACTATAAAGGGGGCAAAGTATCCGTTAACTGATTCCGAGATTACTTGTGAATACCAGTACGGTGTAAGCAACGAAGTATTACCCGGTGGGAAAGCAGTTGTATCTGTTTCAAACGGAAAACTGCTTTTGATCAAAATTCTAAAATGAAATCTCAAAAACTGTATTAAATACTTTTAAGAGCAAGGCGTGTAAAAAAGGACAGATACGAAAAGTTTCTGTCCTTTTTGTCATTCTTTTGCTATTTGGTCAAGTCTTATGCAGACTTCTTCAGCGCACAGTCTGTCTTTTGCATACGCTTTTCGTAATAATTCTCCGGGGATATACGAATCGTATTTATCAAAAACGGGGTTTTCCGTAGTTCCCACCAGTTCAAATGTGTCAATTCCGTGGACTTTTGCGTTATGGTCAAGCGTATCTATAAATGCTTTTGGGTCGTTAGTTTCCATTTTAAACATAATATAGTACACTTCCGACTCGATATTGCTTATTTTAAATTGAGATGCGTGTTGAGCAATATATTTTCTTAAAGTACGTATCGCTTTTGTGCCAAGCCAAGGGAACAGACACCAGGTATAACCGCCCAAATGTACGAGAGAATTTTTTAAGATACCCGTGTTTTGAGCAACGTTACGTGCAGCCTGAAGTCTTGACAAGGCGTTGGGTTTTAAATAAGGGTATATGGTATCTTCTTCAAGAACTTTTTTCATTCTTTCAAGAATTTTTGTGTGTATTTCACCGTATTCGCCGGGCCACGATATTTCCATTTTTCCGTTTACTTTTTTTACGTACACGAGTCGTCTCGGCATATCAAGTTCTTCAACTTCCCAAACCTTTCCCGCAAGGGCAAATCTGTCGCCGACGGGGGGAGGGCAGGTTATCGTGCCTATCTCGTCGGACTGGCATCTGACGGTAAAATCTTCGCTGTCTTTAAAGGTTGCGTAAAACTTAAAGCTGTTGGTGATTTTTTCGCCTTCAAGTCCTACTATAAGTCCTCTTTCTTCTGTTTGTTGGATAAATCCATTTTGAAGCATTGAAAGAAGAAGGGTTTTATAATCTTCTTTTGAAACGTTTATAAAAGGAGGAAGGCTAAGCACTTTTTCAGCCAATCTTTTTGGAGAAAGTTCGCCCGATGCGTTAAGGATAGACAAAGTTTGCTGGAAAAGTAGACTAAATGGCATTTTCTTAACTTTCGGAGGCTCAATAAATCTTTCTTCGAGATATAACTGAATTATGGCAATTCCTTTTATAAGCTCCCAGGGTATAAGCTGTGGGAGGGGGGCGTTTGGCAGCGGATTTTCCTCGCGGAATACCATAAGCATTTCAGGGGGTGTGCCGCGTCTGCCCGAACGGCCGAGTCTCTGTAAAAAGCTTGAAACGGAGTTGGGAGAATTATTTTGAACTATTCTTTCAAGTTTACCTATATCGATCCCAAGCTCAAGGGTTACGGTAGCGCAGGTAACCGTATGGCAGTCGTCGTCTTTAAGCTTCATTTCGGCTTCTTCTCTTAAAGAGGCTGACAGATTACCGTGATGAATGGTAAAAATATCTTCTTCTCTTTTTGTTTCCGCTATTTGACGGAGAGTTGAGGTAACGTATTCGGTCTCTTCTCTTGAATTTGAAAACACAAGAGATTTTTTGTTTTTTACACTTTCGTAAATGTATTCGTATCCTGCATCAAAAAGAGCTTTTGGCTCTGTGTTTTCGCTTTCTATAACGGTTTGGTTTGTGTTTTCGTTTTGGATGTAAAAATGCTCCATACCGATACGCCATTTTAATTTTTCGGAAGGTATTTCGGGCATTTCGGTATCTCTTCCGCTTCCGCTGCCTAACCATTCGGCAGCAATTTTGGGATCGCCTATCGTTGCTGAAAGTCCTATTCTTCTTGGAGAGTTACCGATAAGATTTTGAAGTCTTGACAGTTGGCAGATTATCTGATTTCCTCTGTCAGTACCCATAAGTGTGTGTATTTCGTCAATTATCACGTATCTTAAATCGTGAAATAGTCTTAAAATATCGTTTGAACGGTTCATAAGCATACTTTCAAGTGATTCGGGGGTGATCTGTAGTATGCCGCAAGGATTTTTCAAAGCCTTGGTTTTGTGAGATGCGGAGACGTCGCCGTGCCAGTGAAAAACGGGGATTCCCGACATATCAAGAAGCTCGTCTATTCTTGCAAACTGGTCGTTTATGAGACTCTTGAGGGGCGATATATACAAAACCCCAAAAGACGAGGGACTGTTTTCGTAAATGTCCGTCAGAATAGGAAAAAAAGCAGCTTCCGTTTTTCCCGACGCCGTTGAAGACGTTAAAAGCAGGTTGTTGTCGGTATCAAAAATAACCCTCGCCGCTTCAACTTGTACCGCGCGTAATTCTTCCCAGTTGTTTTTATATATAAAATCCTGAATAAAAGGAGCGTATCTTTCGAAAACATTACTCATAAACTTCACCTCATTTCTTGTATTATAACACAGTTTGTTATTTTTTGCTATTTGTTTTTGAAATTTGGTTATGAAAATGTGCCGTTTATTATAGGCAAAAGTTTGTGTAAACTTATTGAAAAAATATATAATATATTGTATAATAAAGGGAATAAGTATGAATTATCAATTTTAGCAAATAAAAAGAGGTTGGTTTTATGAGAAAATATATTGATTGGGAAAAAGAAACACATTTTGTATTTCCTATTGACGGAGACGTTTTGAACAAATATGACGGTGAGGAAAGGGATGGAAAACTTTATATCAAAGTTAAGGTTGATTCTGACTCTCCCGTTAAAGTAAACGGAAAAGAGGCTGTAAAATGCGGAGACTTTTATACAGCCGAGGTATGCATAAACGAGGGTAAGACTACACTCGTTGCCGAAGGAGAAAATGCCAGAGACGAAATATCCGTTTACACTTTGAAAAAGCATATCGGATATTACAGACTGTCAAGTGATGACAATATTATTTTTCTCTATGACATAAACAAGAATAAGGATAAATACAATTCAATTTTTGATAACCCCTATCTTGCGGTTTATAAGAAAGCGCACGACCTCTACGGTGCTTGCGTTCATTTGAATATTTATTACGAGATGCCTGCAGAGCATAAGTATTTCAAAGAAAAGAGAGAGTATTTTAACCTCTCTATGATGACTGACAAGTTTAAGGAAGAGTGGAAGGCAAACTCCGATTGGCTGAAGCTTAACTTCCACGCAAAAGCAGACCAGCCCGATAAACCTTATATTGATACGGATTACAATAAGATTTATAACGAATGCAAACAGGTTATGGACGAGATCGTTCGTTTCGCGGGAGAAGAAACTCTTTCAAAAGAAACGACGGTTCACTGGGGCGCTGTTACCTACGAGGGAACGAAGGCTGTAAGAGATTTGGGAATAAAGAGTCTTGCAGGATATTTTGTGCTTGAGGGTGGCCGTCCTGTAGTATCATACTTCTATCCGAAATATTTGGTTGACTATCTTTCACAAAGAGATTTCTGGTATGATACAGAGCTTGATATACTTTACTGCAAGATCGACAGAGTGTTGAACTTGCATACGGCAGACGTTTGCGTAGAACTGCTTAACTGTATGTACGCGCAGAAGACACGTTCGGGATTTATTGAACTTATGATGCACGAAGAATACTTCTATTCAGATTGCAGTTTGTACGAAGAAGACTTTGAGCAGAGAGTGCTTGAGCCTTGCCGTTGGGCGTGTGAAAAGGGATACCGTGGGTTGTTCCTTGACGACGTGAGATAAAACGAAATAGACATTACGGAGATAAATTAAGATGATACAGAAACCAAGAGGAACGATGGATATTTTGCCGAAGGACGTAGCAACTTGGCAGTTTATCGAGTCAAAAGCAAGAGAAGTTGCTTCAAAGTTCGGTTTTTCCGAAATTCGTTTTCCTGCATTCGAATCAACCGAGCTGTTTCAGCGCGGTGTAGGTGACTCTACCGACGTTGTTCAGAAAGAAATGTATACTTTTACCGATAGAGAGGGAAGAAGCTTAACTCTTCGCCCCGAAGGTACAGCATCAGTTGCTCGTACTTTAATTGAAAACGGTATGTGCTCGGATACTATGCCTTTAAAGCTTTACTATCTGATAAACTGTTTCAGATATGAAAAACCGCAGGCAGGCAGAAGCCGTGAGTTTTTCCAGTTTGGCGTTGAGCTTTTCGGTGCGTCCGATGCTATGGCTGATGCTGAAATTATAGCGGTAGCGCACTCTTTGATAAAAGAGTTGGGAATAAAAAATACGAGTCTTCACATAAATTCGATAGGCTGTCCTGAATGCCGTCCTGCATACAGACAGGCGTTGAAGGATTATTTTGAGGCAAATTCAGAAGAGCTTTGTGATACTTGTAAGGCAAGACTTGAGACCAATCCTTTGCGCATTTTGGACTGCAAGAGTCCTATATGTTCTGAAATCGCAAAGAAGGCGCCTAAGACAGTTGAACATCTCTGTCCCGATTGTAAAGCGCACATGGACGAGCTTTGTGCATATCTTGAAGAGATGGGTATCGAGTATGAGATCGATCCTCATATAGTAAGAGGACTTGACTATTATACGAGAACGGTATATGAATTTATAGCAACGGATATCGGCGCACAGAGTACGATTTTGGGCGGCGGTAGATACGATGGACTTATAAAAGATCTGGGCGGTCCTGCTCTTGCGGGAATTGGTTTTGCCGCAGGTATAACCAGACTTATTTTGGCTATGGAAAAGTCGGGTGTTAATATTGAAAACGAAAACAGACCGCTTCTTTATATAGCAAGTATGGGTAAGGGAGCTGCGAAGTACGCTATGGGTACCGTAGCAAAGCTAAGAAATCAAGGATTATATGCAGAGACCGATTTGGTAGGAAGATCGCTTAAGGCGCAGATGAAATATGCTGATAAGAAGAGAGCGAAATATACTCTCATTATAGGCGATTCCGAGCTTGAGAATAACAAGGCTCAGCTTAAGAATATGGACAACAGCAGTCAAGTTGAAATTGAACTTGATGATATATCAAAACTTACTGAAATTTTGAAAATGTAATTGACTTTAATAAAAGAAAGAGAGATGAATGGCAGATATGGCAGAATTGCTTGGTAAGACAGACAAAAGAACAAAATACTGCGGTGAATTTACTTCACAGGATATCGGTCAAAGAGCGTGTGTTATGGGTTGGGTACAGCGCCAGAGAGACTTGGGTAAGCTGATATTTATTGACCTCCGTGACAGAACGGGTATAGTACAGCTCGCATTTGACAGCGATACAGATAAAGAAATATTTGATAAGGCGTTTGGCATAAGAGCGGAATACGTTCTTTGCGCAAAGGGCGTTGTTCGTTCAAGAGGAGACGGCGCTATAAATAAAGACAGAGCGACGGGTGAAATTGAAATATACGTTGACGAGCTTAAGGTTTTGTCAGTATCCCAGACTCCTCCTTTTGAAATAGTTGAAAACAGCAACGTAAAGACGGAGCTTCGTTTAAAGCACCGTTATCTTGACCTTCGCCGTCCCGATATGATGAACAATATTCTTATGAGAAGTAAGATCGCAAAGATCGTTCGCGACTACTATGCGGAAAACGGCTTCGTTGAGATCGAGACACCTAACTTGATCAAGCCTACTCCCGAGGGCGCGAGAGACTATCTCGTACCCAGCCGTGTGCATCCGGGTAAATTCTATGCACTCCCCCAGTCACCTCAGCTTTATAAGCAGATATTGATGCTTTCGGGATTTGACAGATACGTTCAGCTTGCTCGTTGTTACCGTGACGAAGACCTTCGTGCTGACAGACAGCCCGAATTTACACAGGTAGACCTTGAGATGTCATTTGTGACAGAGGACGACGTTATGTCGATCAACGAAGGATTTCTCAAGAGAGTATTTAAAGATTTTCTCGGTAAGGATATAGAGACACCCATTCAGAGAATGACTTATGCTGAAGCTATGGAAAGATTTGGTTCAGACAAACCCGACTTACGTTTTGGATTTGAGCTTAAAAACCTTTCGGATTTGGTAAAGGATTGCTCGTTCAGAGTGTTCAAGGGCGCTGTTGATATGGGCGGAAGCGTTCGTGGTATCAACGTTAAGGGCGGAGCTGCAAAGTTCAGTCGTAAAGAAGTTGATGCATTGGGCGAATTTGTAAAGACTTATCGCGCGAAAGGTCTTGCTTGGGCGAAGAATACCGACGGAGAGATATCTTCGTCGTATGCGAAGTTCTTGACAGAAGAGGAAAATGCGGCAATTTACAAAGCGCTTGATTTTGAAAACGGCGACCTTATTTGTATCGTTGCCGATAAAGATAACGTAGTATTTGATTCTCTTGGTGCGTTAAGATGTGAAGTTGCCAAGAAGATGGGACTTTGCGATCCTATGGACTTTAAACTTCTTTGGGTAACCGAGTTCCCGTTGTTTGAGTACGACGAGGAAGAGGGAAGATATTACGCTAAGCATCACCCCTTCACATCACCTATGGACGAAGACCTTCCCCTTATGGACACTGATCCTTCAAAGGTAAGAGCTAAGGCTTACGATATGGTTATAAACGGTATGGAAGCAGGCGGCGGTTCCATAAGAATACACAACCCTGATATTCAGTGGAAGATGTTTGACGTGCTCGGACTTACAAAAGAAGAGGCAGAAGAGAAGTTCGGATTCTTGCTTGAAGCGTTTAAGTACGGCACACCTCCTCACGGTGGTTTGGCATTTGGTTTTGACAGACTTTGCACACTCTTGCTCGGTCTTGACGATATCAGAAGCGTAATTGCGTTCCCGAAAGTACAGAACGCTATGGAGCTTATGACAGAATGTCCCAACTTCCCCGAAGAAAAAGCGTTGGAAGAATTGAAGATCAAGGTTCAGACAGAAGAATAATTTGCAATACAAAACACCCGAGAGAGCAAAAGATCTCGGGTGTTTTTATATGCAACAAGAGAGTTGGTAGGTTTTACACACCAACTTCCTTGTTTATCCAAAATATACCAATAGTAATTTTTAGAAAACAAAGCAAAATAATAAAAGAAATATATTTTGGAGGTAAAAAATGAAAAAGTCTACAAAAAGAATACTCATATCCTTGTTTGCGATCGTAATAATTGCATCAATGTGCGTGTCGGCGGCCGCTGCGACGAAGTATACGGTAGTTAAGGGCGACAGTATGTGGAAGATAGCCGTAAAGTACGAGGTAGGGCTATCGGAGATAATTTCTGCTAATCCGCAAATAAAAAATCCTGACTTGATCTATCCCGGAGACGTGCTTAATATTCCAACTCTTGACGAAGAGGTGCTGAATTTTGAAAACGAAGTTGTGACGCTGGTTAACAATATTAGGGTAAATTACGGACTAAAGCCGTTGCTTATCAATTGGCAACTTGCCAGAGTTGCAAGATACAAATCGATGGATATGCATGATAACAAATACTTTTCCCATACCAGTCCTACGTACGGTTCTCCGTTTGATATGATAAGAGCGTTTAATATTAAATTCAGCCACGCGGGAGAAAATATTGCTATGGGATATAAATCGCCGAAGGATGTTGTTGATGCTTGGATGAAGTCGCCCGGGCATAAGGCTAATATATTAAACGAAAACTTTACCCAAATCGGCGTAGGCTACGTTGAAAACGGAAGATATTGGACACAAATGTTTATTGGGTAAAAAGTAATATATAATTATATCAAAAGCCTTTTTCTTCGGGAAAAGGCTTTTACTTATACCCGATATTTATATTAAAAATGATAAATTCTTCTCCGTCACGCTACACGAGAACCCCCAAACCTTACTTTGTGCGGTTCGGGGAACCCCTATTACGAGAACCCCACCCTATTAGCAAAACTTTGTTTTTTAAAGTTTTGGCTGGAGTCAAGAGGGCGCTTTTTCAAAAGCGCGTCTCTTGTGTGGGTTCGGGAGCGAAGCTCCTGACAGAATGTGCTTCTTTAAAAAACGCGATAGCGTTTTTCTTTTTTTACCAACAATATTGGATTAAGATTATTTTGAATTTAAACTTGTAGGGGGCGACGTCCTCGACGTCCCGCTATTTCATACGATTTTCATCAACAATATTGGATAAAAAATTACTTCACTTTCTAACTTGTAGGGGGCGACGTCCCCGACGCCCCGTATTACATACGGTTTTCACCAATAAAATTGAAATAAAAAGAACTTACCCT
>JBGVPD010000030.1:0-9106 GCA_045126815.1 Eubacteriales bacterium | reverse complement strand
CGGTTGGTGCTATATGGGTTCTGACGGTTACTATGTAACTGCAACCGGTTGGAAATACCATAACGGACATTGGTACTATCTTAAGAACGGATACAGAGTTGAAAATTCGTGGATGCAAGACAGCAAGGGTTGGTGTTACTTGGGTAGTGACGGTAAAATGCTGACAAATGCATATGTGTACGACAGCAACGGTAAATGTTGGCTTGATGCAAGCGGATATTGGGACGGCGAATACGCTTAATAAACTAAAATGACGAACAACAAAAACCCCAACACAGTTAATGTGTTGGGGTTTCTATGTTTGTTATTAAAGAAGCTGGAAAATCATAGCTCCTACACCGAGAATCATAAGGCCTCCCATGATACCGGATACAATTCTGATCATAAGCTTTTCTCTGTCAGCTTTAGTCATTTTTTTCTTTTTTGTGTTAGCCACTTTTTTCACCTCTATTATAAGTAAAGTATTATTTTTAAATCAGCAAGTATGATTATATCACAATAGATCTGTTTTTTCAATACCCAATGTTTGTATTAATCAAGGGAACTTCCGGTCGCCGGTACTTTTATTTTCCTGCACGATTTACCGTTAGGGTATTTTTGTTCAAAGTCGCGGAGTGCATTTACAACTTTCTGCTTAGGTTTGAGCTTAAACAGCGATGCGCCCTGTGATGAACGTGTCGTCTTTTCTACAATAAGCTTTGTGTTTATCGCAATTGCTTTATTGTTGTCGGAAATCATCAAGATATCAAACGGTTCTTCTTCAAAGAATACGCTGACAATGGGAGATGCTGACGAATACGCACCGGTAAGTTTTTTACGGAATGATTTTGTCTCGTATGCTTTAGTAGGTATCTTAACGCCTTTTCCGTTTTCAAAAATAAATACAAATTTCTCGTCATCTTTGTATTCATTCAAAACTTTCATAAATACAACTTTTTCGTCTTCATCGAATCCGAGTTTTGCAGGTATATATTCACCTAACGATGATGCCTTGTCACATTCAAAGTCTTTAACTTTTGCTCTATACATCTGCGCTTTATCGGAGAAGAATACAAGTTCGTCTATATTCGTTGCCGATTCTTCAACTCTTATTTCATCGCCGTCTTTAAGTTTTTGTTCGTCATTTCCGCGAAGAGAAGTGAGGGTAATCTTTTTGAAGAATCCGTCACGTGTCAAGATAAGCTTAACGTTGTAGTTTTCAATATACTCTTCTTCTTTGTATTCGGAAACGTCATAGTCGTCGATAAGCTGAGTCTTTCTCGGCTGACCGAATTTTTCTTTGATTTCTTTAAGCTGTTTCGCAATAAGAGCTTTAACCTTTGAGTCGTTTTCTATAGTATCTTTTAGTTCAGCGATCTCGCTTTGCAAAGATTCTATTTCTTTAACTCTGTTTATGATATATTCAAGGTTAAGGTTTCGTAATTTTATATCTGCAATATAGTTTGCCTGAAGCTCGTCGATATCAAAACCTGACATAAGGTTTGGTATAACGTCTTTATCGTGTTTTGTATCGCGGATTATTTGTATTGCTTTATCAATATCAAGAATGATTTTACCAAGACCAAGCAAAAGGTGTAACTTTTCGCTCTTTCTGTCGTGTTCGTACTGAAGTTCGCGTTTTACACAGCCCATTCTGAATTTGATCCATTCGGAAAGAAGCTCGATAACGCCCATCTGTTTCGGAACCATATCGACAAGAACGTTGAAGTTGCAGCTGAAGTTATCTTCAAGGGGTGTAAGCTTATAGAGTTTAACCATAAGCTTGTCGGGGTCTGTTCCTCGGCGAAGGTCTATCGTTAACTTAAATCCGTTGAGGTCGATCTCGTCTCTGAAGTCGGTAACTTCCTTAAGTTTACCCTCTTTAACGAGGTCGGTCATTCTTTTCATTATAGCTTCAATTGACGTCGAATAGGGAATTTCAATAACGTCAATGCAGTTAGCTTCTTTATCGTAGGTGTATCTTGCACGAAGCTTTACGCTACCCGCACCCGTTTGGTATATTTCACGCATCGTGTCTCTGTTATATATAAGTGATGCGCCGCCGGGAAAATCGGGAGCACGGATAATATCCAATATTTTTTCGATATCGGTTTTAGGATTTTTAAGAAGCTGGATAGTACCGTCGCATATTTCGTTAAGGTTAAACGAGCATATAGAACTTGCCATACCGACAGCAACGCCCATGTTAGGGGATACCAAAACGTTGGGGAAAGCTGTTGGCAGAAGGGTAGGCTCGGTCATGGAGTTGTCGTAGTTGGGAGCAAATTCAACGGCATTTTTATCAATACCTCTGAATATCTCCGAGCAAATAGGGGCAAGTTTTGCCTCTGTATAACGGGCAGCGGCATAAGCCATATCACGACTGTAATGTTTACCGAAAGAACCTTTTGAGTCAACAAAGGGGTGTAAAAGAGATTCGTTGCCGTTTGTAAGACGTACCATCGTTTCGTAAATAGAAGCATCTCCGTGAGGGTTGAGCTTCATCGTTTGACCAACGATATTCGCGCTCTTTGTTCTTCCGCCGGTCATAAGTCCCATTTTATACATAGTATATAGGAGTTTACGGTGCGAGGGCTTAAAACCGTCAATTTCGGGAATAGCACGGGATATGATTACGCTCATCGCGTAGGGCATATAGTTTTTCTCAATGGTTTCCGTTATGGGTTGGATTACGGGAACGGCTTCTTCGAGCAGTTCTTCCATAGAGACGGTGCTTTTTCTTTTTCTTGCCATTTAATTTATACTCCTGTTTCAATTAATTACAATTATCAATGTCAATAATGCTAAAACCTGCCGCGCGTATAAGTCTGTTGTATACGGCAAGTCCGATACCTTTATCAGAGGGGAGACGCGCGTATATTTTGTCAACGTTCATACTGTCAAAACGGCGAAGCTTGTCAAAAAGTTCGTGCGCTTGTTTGTCTTCGTCGTTAGCACTTCCAAAGGTAAGTAAATTAGCGGACTTTAAGTATTTTACGTCTTCTTCAAAACACAGTATACCGCAGTTTTCGGTTAACTGTTTTTGTTTAAAAAATTCGATAACCTCTTGATCATTTCCGTTTATAAGATAAACGGGAGAAGAGGGGGCATAATGTCTGTATTTCATACCCGGACTTGCAACTTTTTCGTCGTTGCACTGATTTTTTACGGCTTTGTTTACCGTTATATCGGGGATTACTTCAACAAGCTGTTCGTACGTAACCTTACCAGGACGCAATATTTCGGCGGAGTCGCCTTTTAATATAATAACCGTCGATTCAAGTCCGATTTCACATTCACCGCCGTCAAAGATAGCGTCTACTCTGCCGTTCATATCTTCGTAAACGTGGTCAAATGAGGTAGGGCTTGGTCTGCCCGATAGGTTTGCAGAGGGAGCGGCGATAGGACAGCCCGAACATTCTATAATTTTATGTGCGATTTCATTTGAAGGTACGCGAATGGCAACCGTATCAAGATTGCAGGTCACTTCATTGGGAACGATATCTTTTTTTGGCAATATAACCGTTAAAGGTCCCGGCATAAACTTTTCCGCTAATTTATAGAACGTGTCGTTTGTATGGGCAAACTTTTCGGCATCTTCAGGCTTTGCTATATGGACAATTAAGGGGTTGTCCATAGGTCTGCCCTTTGCTTTGTATACGTTTTTAACCGCTTCTTTGTTTAATGCGTCAACGCCGAGTCCGTAGACCGTTTCTGTGGGAATAACGACAAGACCGCCGTTCTTTATTATTTCGGAAGCTATATTTATATTCTGTTCGTTATTATCACGTATCAATAATGTTTGCATATTTCTATTTCCGTTTGTGTTTTAAGAATTTTTAAGTCTTTCGGCAGTGTCGGCTGTTATAAGAGCATCGATCATTTCTCCGATGTTGCCGTTTAAGAAGTTTTCAAAGGAGAATAATGAAAGTCCTATTCTGTGGTCTGTAATTCTGCCTTGAGGGTAGTTGTAGGTTCTGATCTTTTCGCTTCTGTCACCCGTTCCTACCATACTCTTTCTGGCTGATGCGATTTTTTCGTTTTGTTCGGACTGTTTCATATCGAAAAGTTTAGTGCGTAGAAGCTTCATCGCTTTGTCTCTGTTTTTAAACTGCGAACGTTCTTCCTGACATTCGATAACGATGCCGGTCGGTAAGTGGGTAAGTCTTACAGCAGATTCTGTTTTGTTTACGTGCTGACCGCCCGCGCCGCTACTCTTGCAGGATTCGATCTTTATTTCTGCGGGGTTGATATCGATTTCAACTTCTTCAGCTTCCGGAAGTACGGCAACCGTAACCGTAGAGGTGTGTATTCTGCCTGAGGTTTCAGTTTCGGGAACTCGCTGAACTCTGTGCACTCCGCTTTCAAATTTAAGCTTACTGTAAGCGCCTTCGCCTTCGACCATAAACGAAATTTCGCGGAAACCGCCGAGCCCCGTTTCGTTTGAGCTGATTATTTCCGATTTAAAACCGGCGCTCTCTGAATACATAGAGTACATACGGTATAATACGCCTGCAAACAGAGCCGCTTCTTCGCCACCGGCACCCGCTCTTATTTCAACGATAACGTTTTTGTCGTCGTCAGGATCACGGGGGAGAAGGAGTATTTTTAGCTCTTCCGTACAACGCAGCATATCTGCTTTTCCTTGTTTATATTCTTCTTCGCACATAGCTTTAAAGTCTGCATCAAGCGGTTCTTTCATCATTTCTTCGCTTTCGAGAACGGCATTTTCTGCATTTTTGTATTCGCGAAACTTTTCAACTATAGGCTGAAGAGTTTTGTGCTCTTTCATAAGTTTTCTGTACTCTTCCTGGTTGGAAACGGTTTCGGGTTTCTCAAGTTCGGACAGTATATTTTCAAATTTTAACTCGATCTGCTGAAGTTTTTCTATCATTTTTTTACTCCGATTTATCTAAAAAATAAAGATTTAGGTATTTTTGTTCTGCTTTGTTGACTTTTGTAATGTATTTTTTCGTTTCTTCAAAGGGGATGTTGATGAGCTTTCCGTTTTTTGAGTAATCTGAATCGCTGAGCCAACTGTTTACACGGCCTCGTCCTGCGTTATATGCGGCAAAAACTGTGTCCCAATCCTGAAACTCTTCATATAGAAGTGAAAGAAGATACGTTCCGTATTTTATATTAGTGTCATAGTCGTAGAGTTCGTCGAGTTTTCGTTCTTCGTTAGCTTTAAACTGAAGCCAGAGAAACGTTTCTTCGGTTAACTGCATAATTCCCATAGCGTTGGCAGTTGATTTTGCGTTAGGGTTAAATGAACTCTCGGTGTTGATAATTGCACATATTGTTTCTATTGGAACGTTATACTGTGAAGAATACTGCTTAATTGAAGTAAGATATTCTTCGGGAAGAGGGTAAAGTGTTTTTTCAATATTTTCGGATACGGTTTTATAAATGTTTCTTCCCGCAAATATGATGATTAAAAGCAGTAGTATAGCGAAAAGAAAATAGACAAATTTTTTCATTTAGATGACTTTCCGAACAGAGACTTGTAAATATTATCTACTTGAATATTTACGTCGTCAAGTTTTTCATTGTTGACGATAACATAGTCTGCGTTTTTTGTATAGAATATATCGTCATGTTGTTTGCTTATTCTTAGGTTTGCTTCGTCAAGTGTTATGTTATCTCTGGTTATAATGCGTTTTATTCTTGTTTCTTTATCGGCGGTAACGGCGATAATAACGTCACATTCTTTATCAAAACCGCTTTCGAAGAGAAGTGGGGCGTCAACGATTGCCGCATTTTTTCCGTTTGATTTTTCTATTTCTAACCAATCACGGACTTCGTTAAGTATGTGTTTGTGTGTGATCTTGTTTAGAGTTAAGTGTTTTTCGGTGTCTGAAAAGGCGATATTTGCAAGAGCTTTTCTGTTAAGTGATTTGTCGGGATTTAATATTTGATCCCCAAAAGCCTCGGTAAGTTCGTTTAAACAGGGTTTACCGATATCGCATACCGAGCGTGACGTTTGGTCGGTGTCAATGGAGTTGATATTGTAATTAAGGAAGGCGCGGCAAACGGATCCCTTTCCGGCGCCTGTGCTTCCGGTTAAGCCAATTACGATCAAAAATGACACCTCCTAAAAATTAACAACTATTTAAATATTATATATAATTTTAAAAGATAATACAAGAGATATTTTGTAAATTCTCATTATTAGGTGCAAAATGTATTAAAAAAGGGCAAAAAAGGAGGAGAATTTGGGCAATAGGACAAATGATAAAAAAGTTTTAAAAAAAATAAAAAAAGGTGTTGACAAATAAAAAAGGGTATGCTATAATAATCCTCGCCGCATAGATGGGAGCATAGCTCAGCTGGGAGAGCATCTGCCTTACAAGCAGAGGGTCATAGGTTCGAGCCCTATTGTTCCCACCAATGGCCTGGTAGTTCAGTTGGTTAGAACGCTAGCCTGTCACGCTAGAGGTCGTGGGTTCGAGTCCCATCCAGGTCGCCATATGCGGCAAATTATTTGCCTCTGTAGCTCAGTTGGTAGAGCAGAGGACTGAAAATCCTCGTGTCGTTGGTTCGATTCCGACCGGAGGCACCACAAAAATAAAGAGTAGTGACGGCAAATACACGACTCTTTTATAGGCGGATTTAGCTCATTTGGTAGAGCGCGACCTTGCCAAGGTCGAGGTGGCGGGTTCGAGCCCCGTAATCCGCTCCAATAATACTTTAAGTAAATCTGTTGATAAGACAGATTTATTTATTGATTTTATATATATTTTGTAGATCTTAGTAGATGCTATAAGAAGTTATGAGCGTTGGGAACACCTGATGCATAGACTGAAAAGGGAAGGTAACTTTGAAAAGCATTGAAGGGATTATGCGGATTTAGCTCATTTGGTAGAGCGCGACCTTGCCAAGGTCGAGGTGGCGGGTTCGAGCCCCGTAATCCGCTCCAAAAAATAAGGCGCTATAGCCAAGTGGTAAGGCCACGGTCTGCAAAACCGTTATTCCCCGGTTCAAATCCGGGTGGCGCCTCCATCTTTTCGTCCATAAAAGACGAACAGTTCAAAAACCCTTGAGAAATCAAGGGTTTTTACTGTTTTTAAGGCCAAAAATCAGCAAATAGATTTAATACGAACATTTAACGATTTTAGTGGACCTCTTAGAGTTGAACTAACGACTTTTCTTAAAAACTTAATATTACATACCTTCAGACCGAATTTTCTATAACATAATTTAGAAAGTTCGGTCTTTTTTTATGCCCGAAATACATAGTCGATTTACACTCGACTAAATAACAAAGAAAGGAGGAACATCCGGTGAGCAAATGTAAAGTAATTGCGATTGCTAATCAAAAAGGTGGCGTTGGTAAAAGTACAACCGTTTTTAATCTCGGAGCTGGACTTGCTGCTGACGGCAAAAGAGTATTGGTGATTGACGTAGATCCACAGGGCGATCTAACAAAAATGTTAGGTAAGCGCCAACCACACGAATTGGACTTGACCTTAACTAATTGTATGTTCGATGTTATTAACGGGATTGAACCTGAGAATCGTGATGAAATTTTAAAACATCACGAAGGATTTGACTTTATTCCCGGCAACAAGACATTATCTGCACTTGAAGTCAACCTCGTAAATGTAATGAGCCGTGAAACAGTGCTAAAAGGTTATATAGACGAACTCAAAGACAGTTACGATTATATTCTTCTTGATTGCAGACCTTCGTTGGGTATGTTGGTTATCAATGCATTGACTGCTTCGGATTACGTTGTGATTCCCGTTCAGGCTGATTATTTGGCTGCGGAAGATATGACCGAGCTAATAAGTACTGTCAATCAGGTTAAAAGACAACTGAATCCAAAACTGCGAGTTGGTGGTATCTTTTTAACGATGGCAAATGAAACAAACTTTAGGAAAGACATTATCAAAAACGTTAAGGAATACTACGGTAGTTCTTTGCCAGTTTTTAATGCAGTTATTCCGTCTACAGTTCGACTTGCTGAAATTAGTACGGCTGATAAAAGTATTTTTAAGCACGCCCCAAATAGCAAAGCCGCAGATGCTTACGGTGTTTTAGTAAAGGAGGTGGAACAGATTGGCGACCAGGAGCGTAAACGGACTGCTAACCTCAGTAGATAGTCTGTTCACCACTCAGCAGGAACGTGATGAAGCAAATCTCAAAAAGATTTACGACATTCCTATTTCCGAAATTGATGACTTTCCAGAGCACCCCTATCAGGTTAATGATGACGAGGATATGGATAGACTTGTTGAAAGCATTAAGGAACGAGGAATCATCACCCCTGCTACCGTAAGGAAAAAAGATGACGGAAGATATGAACTAATTTCAGGACACAGACGAAAACGAGCTTGTGAACTTGCGGGACTTGAATCTTTGCGTTGCGATATAGTCGATTTAACAAGGGATGAAGCGATTGTTTTGATGGTTGAAAGTAATTATCAGCGGTCAAATATTCTTCCCTCTGAAAAAGCCTTCGCGTATAAGATGCGACTTGATGCTATGAATCGACAAGGAAAGCGTAATGATTTAACTTCGGACCCAGTGGGTACGAAGTTACGAAGTAATCAAGAATTTGCTATCGAAAGTGGTGATAGTACCAGCCAAATTCACAGGTATATTCGTCTTACTAACCTTGTTCCTGAATTGCTTGAGTATGTAGATAACGGTCAAATAAAAATGCGCCCAGCAGTTGAACTTTCCTATCTTGATGAAGAAAGTCAAAGAGATGTAGTAGACCGCATAGATGGGAGTGAGATTTTCCCATCACACGCTCAGACAATTAGAATGAGGAAGTTATTTGAGCAAGGTTCCCTTGATTACGATAGTGTCGCTGAAATTATGGAAGAAACAAAGCCTAACCAAGTGGCAAAGCGTAAATTTTCATTCGAGAAGCTTCGCCCCTTTATTCCTGACTCTTATACCGACAGTAAGGCTGAGGAACACGTAGTAAAGGCGCTTGAGCATTACGAAAGATTTCTGCAAAGACAGAAAGAACATTCAAGATAACTAAATATCGTTGGCTACCGAGTTGAAGAAAACAACTCGGTTTTTTTATGCCATAAAACGATTGGAGGTGACTTGAATTGTAGCTTACTAATTCACTTTAAGTAAAACCAAATCTAAAGAAAACCGGAGGAAA
>JBGVPD010000029.1:0-7379 GCA_045126815.1 Eubacteriales bacterium | reverse complement strand
AGGCTTTATTTGACCGTTTATGTAGTTGTTCTATTTTAAATTAGTTTATGTTGGTTTGATTACAGTATTATTGTGCTTTTTTGCTGACTATTATGTATGCGTGTTCTGTTTCAAATTGTTCTATAACATTAAGGTTAGATTTGCTAATAAATTCTTGTATACTTGTAGGGTTATCGGGATAAATTATTATTTTTCTTGTTCCTGTATCTATAAATTTATTTTGGTTTTTGTCAATTGATAAAACGAAAATTCCGTTAGGATTTAACAATGAAGCAAT
Organism: Eubacteriales bacterium; assembly: GCA_045126815.1. Classification (GTDB taxonomy): domain Bacteria; phylum Bacillota; class Clostridia; order Oscillospirales; family CAG-272; genus RGIG1995. The sequence goes on along the minus strand of JBGVPD010000029.1, from coordinate 7,102 downwards.
CTTTTTTATAGCAGAGTATTTGTCTTTTATATGCATGAAAGTTAAAGAAGAATATATTATATCAAAACTAATGGGAAAATCAAAACACATATAATCATCACAAATTAGTTCAATATTTTTATACTGTGAAAGATTTTCTTTTGCTCTAATAATCGTTTTGGGAGAAATATCAATTCCAAACAATTTTTTACACAGTGGAGCAACCTTTAGCGCAAGACGTCCCGTTCCTATACCTATTTCTAAAACAGATTTATTATTATCAAGTTGCATACTTTCAATAAAATGTTCACCGTCCCATTTATTCATATAATCTTTTAATGGTTTAGGATCGTGAACGGGATCGTTATTTTCTTCTATCAGTTTGTCATAATGCTCTATTATTGTTTTCAAAATGATTACTCCTATATAATCGTATTTATAATTAAGATTTGTCGTTGAGTTAGTTTCGTTCACTATTATAGCACAAAAACGCAGAAAAAATCTGCGTTTTTGTAGTTCTATGTGTAATTATTCTTTTCCGTTAAGGCGGTCAAGCCAGATAAGACCGATGTCCATAGCATCAAAAAGTCCGTTTCTGTCAAACTGTTTTACAACTCTTTCGTGCGGAGGGAGAGACGTGTCCGTGTTCAATACCTGTAAGAGTATTTTGTCGGGGATTTCAACGTCTTTTCCGTTTTCGTCTTTAACCGTTTTATTGCTCAACACCATCATAAACAACACATATTTATCAGACATACTGCCGTAACAAAAGGTATTACCCTCTCTTAAAAGCGGCTTACCTCTGAATACGAGGTTCTGTCCTTCGACGTATTTTGCTTCGCTCATATTTGTTTTCCTCCTCAAATAATTGCATCTGCACTAAACTATTACTATATATAATACTACAAATCGAGCTTAATGTCAAGAAGCGGTCATCAACCGAAAGCTTTTTGCATAGCCATTTCAATTTCTTCTTCGTTAAGCGTGGGCTTCAATTCACACGGAACCGCCTGCCAAGTTTCTCTGTGAGATACAGTCTGTCCGGGGAGTATATTGCCTATATGGCCGAGAGTTTCAATTTCGAGAATTGCTTTATTCGTATATACTTCGGTAGAAACGTTAAAATCGGGATATTCACCGTTTTCGTAGTCGGGAGTATAGCTTATGGACATAGCCTGACCATAGTTAAAGCAGTAAAGTTTTCCTTCCATATTTGTGTATCCGATCTTAGCGGGAACCTGAGTATCAGCAGGATCTTGCTGAAGAGCGATAAACTTTTCTCCGAGCAAAATTCTTTCGTCATTCATTCTCGTATAGGGCCAGAAAACTACGTGTCTGTCGGGTAAAAGAGCTGTTTTTCTTTCGGGCTGACGGAGAACTGCAATACCGTTTTTATCTGTTACAGTTATACCCCAAATACCCTTTTTGACCGTCTCTTTTCCTACGTTTGTGAGATAGTGGTCAAGCGTAAGAGTATCTTCGTTGTCAGATATCGTCACAATCCATTTGTGCTGGAGATCGTTTATTCTCTGCGGAGGGGGAGTTAAGGTAACTGTAACCTTGCCGTCTTCTTCTTTTATATCATAGTTTACAGGTTCGCAGTCGGGATAATACGTTTTGGGCATTTCTTCGGGGCTGACCCACATTCTGTGGCCGCCGTAAGTGTGCCATTTTACGCCTTCTCCAAAGAGAGATGATACGTCAACGCATCTTTCGATGTCGTTAAAAAGCATATTTTCTTTTCCTGAACAGTTAAATTTAATAAGTCTCGGACCTACGTCAAGAGTAAACATAGCTTCAATTTTTCCGTTGTCGAGACGAAGGCATTTTCCGTATTTTTTAAAGCTTACAATTTCGTTAATCATTTTTTATCCTCTCTATCCTTAAGTATTTAATGTGTTTGATGTTTCTTGATCGTTTTGCTGTAATATAAACGGTGTCATTTTTAAAAACTCGTCGGCAGATAAGGGGTTATCGCACATAAGAGTAAGAAGTTTTTCAGCGTTATTGCTGAAAATCGCCTGTTCTTTTGCTTTTCCGACAAGTTTTTTGAAGTGGGCAGGTTTTGTGAGGATTGAAACTGAAGAATTTTTTTGAGATTTTTTAATAAGTTTTCTGCCATTATCATTTGCCGCCAATACTTGAGTGTACATCGGTTTTTCTTTCAGCATCGAGGGCAAAACTCCCGTCATACCGTGAAGTATGGCGCGTCTTATCTTTGCGTTTGTATATGATTTACCTGATAAGTTTTCAAGAAGTTGGTTTAAAGTACAACACTCGTTTGCACCTTTAACGAGTCTGTTTGCCATACCGTCGGTCATACTCTCGTATTTTTCAAGCGCCTTTGCGTTGGCAAGGCGGTAAAATGCAAGTATCGCACTTTCAATGTTATTTAGGCTGAAGATTGGGCAATTTTCAAAAATATCCGCCGCTAACTGCGGAACAAAGTCGTAGTTATCGTTATCTTCAATGTGTTTTCTTGAAAGGGTTGCCGAAAAACCCTCTTCCCTTTTGTACGTCACAGGGGTTATTTTGCTGTTGAGTTTTTTCAGCGAATTAATGTATTCAATGCCTAAAATATCGTTAGGTCTTACGGGTAACTGCTGTCCGTAAAGTTTATAGTAGACTTCTTCTCGCAAAACGGCGAAGGGTTTTTCTTTGTTTTGCTTGTCTTTTCTGGCTGCTTGGAGGGCGGTTGTAAACTGTTTATCTATCAGTCGGTCGCTTGTTTGGTCAAGAAGTTCAATATCGCCGCACTCGCTTCCGAAATATAGTTCGTCAATAATGTTAAGTGAATTTGCTATACTAACTCCGCCTTGGCAAAAAAATTCTGCCGACGAGCAAGAAAAGGGGTAAGGCAACTCTAAAACTAAGTCGGCGCCCGAAAGAACGGCGGCTTTTGCCCTCGAATACTTATCAAAGATTGCAGGTTGACCGCGCTGAACAAAACCCCCGCTCATAATACATACAACGGTTCGGTTTTGTTTCTTTAGCTGTTCAATTTGCAAAAGGTGTCCTTTGTGAAAAGGGTTGTATTCACAAATAATAGCAGTCGTTTTCATAAAATATAATCGAAATCCTAAAAATATGTTTTTTTAAACTTAAAAATATATGTAAAACCTTGCAATTTTGGAAAAAATGCTGTACAATAAAGTGATTGTATAATATTATAACATATTTTAGTAAAAATAAAATACTTTTTCATAAATTTTTTGGAGGTTTATACAAATGAATGTACTCGTTGTAAACGCAGGAAGCTCCTCGCTCAAGTATCAGCTTTTTGATACAACAAAAAATGAAGTTCTCGCAAAGGGTATTTGCGAAAGAATCGGTATCGACGGTAAGATCGAACATAAGATCAACGGTGAGAAATTCACAGAAGAAACACCTATTCCCAACCATACAGTTGCAACACAGTTGGTTGTTAAGTATCTCACAGACGAAAAAATAGGATGCGTTAAGAGCATGAACGAAATCGAAGCTGTTGGACACAGAATCGTGCACGGCGGAGAATATTTCTCACAGTCAATGCTTCTTACAGACGAAACACTTGAAAAACTTGAACTTTGTCGTGACTTGGCACCCCTTCACACAGGCGCTCATATAATGGGTATCCAGGGATGTCTCGAAGCTATGCCCGGCAAACCTCAGGTTCTCGTATTTGATACAGCGTTCCACCAGACAATGTCCGAACAGGCATATATGTACGGTCTTCCCTACGAAATGTACGAAAAGTACCACATTCGCCGTTACGGTGCACACGGAACATCACACAGATACGTTGCTGCAGAGGCTGCAAAGCTTCTTGACAAGCCCGTTGAAGAAACAAAGATCGTTACATGCCATATCGGTAACGGTTCATCAATTTCCGCAGTTAAGGGCGGCAAATGTATAGATACAAGTATGGGCTTTACTCCCCTTGCAGGTGTTCTTATGGGAACACGTTGCGGAGATATTGACCCTGCGATCGTAACATACATTATGAAGAACGAAGGCTTTACACCCGACGAAATGAGCGACTTCATGAACAAGAAGTGCGGATTCCTCGGACTTTCCGGAATTTCATCAGACAGCCGTGACATTGAAGCTGCAATTCTTGAAGGAAACAAGAGAGCAGAAATCGCTGCAACAACACTTGCATACCAGATCAAGAAGTACATCGGTGCTTACACAGCAGCTATGGACGGACTTGATGCAGTTATCTTCACAGCAGGTATGGGCGAAAACAATACAGAGCTTCGTGAAAGAACATGCGCTAACCTTGAAAACTTCGGCATTAAGCTCGACAAAGAAGTTAACGCAAAAGCACACCACCAGCCCGACACAGTTCTTCTTTCTACACCTGATTCAAAGGTTAAGGTATACCTCATTCCTACAAACGAAGAACTTGTTATCGCATCTGATACAGAAGCAATCGTTAAAGCGCTCTAATAATATAAATAGCGTAAAAAACAAAGGACAGAGAAAAACTCTGTCCTTTTTGTTGTAGCTATGTTTTTATTTGTAATGCAAATAACTTAAAATTCGTTATTTTTCCTGGGAAATACTTTCCAAGCGGTAGAAAATAACGTTATTGTAAGATGTTTTTGAGAAAACGTATTTCATTGTTCTGAAATTACTTTTTTCGTTGCTGAAGAGCATAGGAGATTCGTAGGTTTCGCATATAACCGTAATTAAGTTTCCTTCTTCTTTGATATCTAATTCTTTTTCTGAATTAATATAGAAGAAATCTCCGCCCCAATAATCAGTCGCATAGCTTAATTTGTACTTGTCGGTGTCTTGGTTATATGTTGTCGCTTCATTCATTTTATCGTGAAATGTAGTTAAATCAATGTGATCACCGAACATCTTTTTTGTTAAATTTTGAAGTCCGCTGTTTTTTACGTTCAAGAAAACGTCATCAACTTCAACAAAATCAAGACTATCCCTGTTATAAAAGCTGTGTAAGAACATTAAGTACAATAAGTTTACGTTGGGAATTTCATCACCTGCACTGTAAGGCTCGTGGAAATACTGAACCAAATAAGCCATATAATCCGAAATGCTTTGCCCCTCGGTTAAGTTTGGGGTATCGTCTTTTTTGTCTGTATCAAGCGGAGTGTTTGTTGTGATGTCATTTTCGGTTGTATCGTTGCCGTCTTTATCCGAAGTGCCGGATTTGCAAGATACCAAACCTAAAACTAATACTGATACTAATGCAATTAACAAAAACTTTTTCATAATAAACTCCTCTCTTTGTTGTGTTGTTAATGCGGTTTACTCTTTCCTATATCTTATTTATCATATTCCCGAGGGAAAATATAGAGATGCATATCGTCTTTTGTGATGCTGTATGTAATTCTTTCTGAGTTTTCAAGAAGTGAGAATATTTTGCTGTCTTCTATAAGTTCAGACTTTGCTTTAAGAAGTTCGGCGTATGAGTCAAAACGCATTTCGATAAATTTGTTACCAAGCTGTTTTTCGATAATTTCTTTTGCAACGTCATAGGTGTATTCACTGATATTTAAGTTGTTGTATATATAGTAATTATATTTTGTTCCGTTACAGTCGGGAGTTTTGGCTTCGGGAGCTCTAAAATGGCTCTGTTCCAATTCTTCCGTTGTGATTGCAAAATAAGTGTGACCGTATTTTATGTAATCTTTGTATGAGTCGGAGTCGTATCCCGTATCGTCCCAGGTTAAGTCGAAGTAGTAATATTCATCGTCGAGTTTGCAGTAGTTCCAAACGTGGCGTTCTGCGAAGGATATGTCGCTGTAACTGTTAAATTCCGCACCGCATTCGATGTTAAGTTTTTGCATAATAAGGTTAAAAGCTAACGTGTAGCCGGTACATACCGTTCTTCCGTTCATAAGACAGCCGTACGCCGTGCGGTTAACGTCATTTGCATCTTCGCTTTCGGATAAATCGTAATCGTAGATCGTGTTATCCATTATGTAATCGTAAACGTACAAAACTTTGTTGAATAAACCGTCTTGTTTCTTCGCTTCGTTAACGATGCTTATTACCGTATTGTCAAAATACGATTTTTTTCCTTCTGCCTCTTCTTTTGTCATAATAAATTTGAGTTTGACTGAAAGCTTGTGCTTGTTATTAGCTTCTCTCGTGAGGTACTCGTATTCGTATGCAGATACCCAGAAATATTGGGGCTGTTCAAAAAGGAGGTCTAAAAGGAAGTTGCCAAAATCTTTTTCTGCAGCCAAAAGGGCTGAATATGAACTGTATTCGCCTACTGCGATCTCGGCAGAGCTGTGATTTTCAATAGCGTTGCAAATATCGACGTACAGTTGTTTTTCAGACTGATTTAACGAGTTGTAAAAAGGGTATACCCTGCTGAATTTAAGATCGTTTTCGATTTTTGTTTTGTTTTCGTTATCTTTTTGGCTATCGGCGTTACCGTTTGCAATTGCCGCAATTGCAATAACTACAGCAATTATGATTATAAACCACTTAAAAAACTTTTTCATAATTATCTATCCCCTAAAAAAATATGTTACTAAAAACAGTATACCATAAATAATATATAAGTCAATGTAATAAATAACACTTTTCCTCTTTAACTCGTAGTGGCGACCATTGGTCGTCCGTTATATAAACGATTTTAACCAATAAAATTGTTTTAAAAATTACTTCCCCCCTTAACTTGTAGGGGGCGACGCACACGAGAACCCCCAAACCTTACTACGTGCGGTTCGGGGAACCCCTACACGACATACGATTTTCGCTAATAATATTGGAATAAAAGTTGCTTTTCCTCCTAACTTGTAGGGGGCGACGTCCTCGACGCCCCGTTTTACAAACAATTTTCGTCAACAATATTGGATTAAAATTATTATAAATTTTGACTCGTAGGGAACGGCGCCTCGACGTCCCGTTTTATAAATGGTTTTCACCAATAATATTGGGATAAAATTTACTTTTCCTCCTAACTTGGTAGGGGACGGCGCCTTCGACGTCCCGTATTACATACGCTTTTTACTAACAATATTGGAATAAAAATAACTTTACTTACTTACTTTTTATGTTACTTTCTTGCTGCGACAAGAAAGTAACCAAAGAAGTCGCCAAAAGGGAGAGGGGTTGCGATTCCCCCCTCCCTTTGATCCCTACCCCCACAAACGCTTTG